>NZ_JFBD01000037.1 GCF_000709085.1 Virgibacillus alimentarius
GTGTTGCCTCATATATGATTTCTGTTCGTCAGACCAGAGGTTTGCCTTGAGCTTTCTTCAGATTCCATATCACTATGGACACCCTTGCTTTTGGCTATGTGCTTACCGCTACATGGTTGCACTCGGGACTTTCACCCGTTAGAGTTCGCCCATGCTGGGCGAACTAAAGACGCATTGGACTGCAATCCAATGCGCTTTTTTTGAGTTTATTCTTGACATCTCAGATTATCTTGATAATATAATAATAAGTATTAAATTATAATAGTTATAAATAGATGATAATGAAAATCATTCCCAAGCAGCTTTTGTTGCCCGTTTTGTAAAATATTTCTTGACATATAATATAATAATGATAATATAATAATAGATATTTATTTATAATTATTATAAATAAAAGATAATGGAGGACAGCTATGGAAACTAATATAGAGCAAGTTCGTTCAGTTAACATTAAAAATAAAGGTTCATCCAATATTGCTTTTTTTAATCGCCTTAAAGAACATAGTGAGTTAATCGCAGCACTTTTTAGTGGGTTGTTAATTCTAATAACATGGGCTTTAAAAGGTTCCTTGTCGCCGACGCTATGGATTACTTTCCATATAATCGCCTTCACAGTAGGTGGATTTGCTAAAGCAAAAGAAGGTATAGAAGAAACAATAGCAAATAAAGAATTAAATGTGGAAATGTTAATGATATTCGCTGCTATAGGCTCTGCGGCGATTGGTTATTGGACTGAAGGAGCTATTTTGATTTTTATTTTTGCTTTATCCGGGGCTCTAGAAACATATACCTTAAATAAAAGCAATAAAGAAATTTCTTCATTGATGAATTTACAACCGGAGGAAGCAGTTTTAGTAGAAAATGGAGTTGAAAAAATTGTTCCTGTTTCAGACCTAAAAGTTGGAGATACTATTTTCGTACGTGCCAGTGAGCGTATTCCAGCAGACGGGATCATCACAAAGGGGGCAACATCAATTGACGAAAGTGCTATTACAGGAGAATCCGTACCTGTTAATAAAGCAAATAAACAAGATGTTTTTGCAGGTACGGTTGCCCTAGACGGGTCCATCTCCATTGAAATTACAAAGCCTGCACATGAAACACTATTTCAAAAAATAATTCATTTAGTACATTCTGCTCAAAAAGAAAAATCACCGTCCCAATTATTTATTGAAAAATTTGAGGGCACGTATGTTAAGGTTGTCTTAGCTGTTGTTGCGGTTATGATGTTTTTACCTTATTTACTGTTTGGTTGGTCATTAACAGAAAGTATTTACCGTGCTATGATTCTACTTGTTGTTGCATCCCCATGTGCACTTGTAGCATCAATTATGCCAGCCACTTTAGCGGCTATATCGAATAGTGCTAAAAAAGGTGTCTTGTTCAAAGGTGGTGTTCATGCTGAAAACGTCAGTCATGTTAAAGCAATAGCTTTTGATAAAACCGGAACATTAACGAATGGTAAGCCCGTCGTAACTGATGTCTACTTTCAATCTGATACGGATAAAGAACGAATCATTGCAATTGCTGGAGCGATTGAAAAGGAATCGACACACCCTCTTGCACATGCAATAACAACATATAGCTTAAAACAGCAAGAGATTAATTCGATTCATGTTCAAGAAATGAAAACGATTAGCGGCAATGGAGTTTCAGCGTATGTAGATAATCAAAAGTGGGAAATTGGCAGAGCAGCTTTTGTAGGGGAAAAAGATGCATTAACCTTCCACGATGGAATTGCCTCTACCTTGGCAAATGAAGGGAAAACAATTGTATTTGTGAAGGTTGAAGACCAAATTGTAGCTCTCTTTGCTTTAAAAGATACACTTCGGAAAGACACAATAAAATCAATTAAAGCGTTAAAAAAACAAGGCATTCACACCGTTATGCTAACTGGAGATAACAAAGTAACAGCAAAAGCAATTGCATCCGAAACAGGAATAGATCAATATATTGCAGAATGTCTACCAGAAGAAAAAGTTAATTATGTCAAAGAGTTAGGTGAACGTTTTGAGAATGTTGCAATGGTTGGAGATGGAATTAATGATGCACCTGCATTAGCAAGTGCAGATGTAGGTATTGCGATGGGAGAAGGCACCGACGTAGCACTTGAGACAGCAGATGTCGTTTTAATGAAAAATGATCTGTCTAAAATCACAAATGCGATTAGCATGTCTAATCGAATGAATAGAGTTGTAAAGCAAAATATATTTTTCTCACTCGCTGTAATCGGATTGCTTATTTTATCAAACTTTTTTCAAATACTTGATTTACCATTAGGTGTTATTGGTCATGAAGGCAGTACAATTCTGGTTATACTAAATGGTCTTCGATTACTAAAATAGCTGCCCGTTTGGGTCAGCTATTTTTTTGCATTCATTTTCTCTTCTCGAATCATTGCGTTAATAATTCCACCAGTTATTATAATAATTCCAGAAATGTAAAACCAAATCATAAGAATGATAACTGCCCCTAGACTGCCATAGGTTGCTGAGTAGTTACCGATTGTACTGACATAATAGGAAAAGGCCAATGAAACTAATTGCCATCCAATCGTAGCAAATATAGCACCCCACATTGCATTCCTTAATCGTATTTTCTTGTTTGGAGCAAGCTTATATAACGCCAGTAAAACGATAAAAAATACAATGGAGGAAATGATCCAGCGCAATGTATTCCACACATGTATAAAGTCATCCGATAAACCGAAAAAAGAAAATAGATAAATGCCAATCGTTCTCCCGAAAATTGGCAACAAAAATGCTACACAAATAACAACTACCATTGATATCGTTAAGGCTATAGCGATTAATCGAGCAACAATAAACGAGCGATCTTCCTCAACCTCATATGCCCGGTTAAACGCTTTCGTTATCGCATTAACACCATTGGAAGCCGACCATAATGTGCCAATAATACCAATCGATAATAATCCGCCGTTTTGCGCATTAATTAATTGATTAAGATTTGTATTTATCAACTCCGTAATTTCAGGTGGAGCGTAAGTGTCAATAAAGCCCATAAATGACTGTTCATCAATTGGCAAATATCCAAGTAACGTTATTAAAAATAATAAGAAGGGAAATAAAGATAGCAAAAAGAAATATGCAAGTTGTGCTGAGAGACCGAACACATCCGCATCATTTATACGTCCGAAAAACGTTTTGCCAAAAGCCGCTACTCTCTTCACATAACAATCCCCCTTCTGTATTATCTATTCTTGGTCCTTCTTGCTAGATAGCTTGTCCAATGTGTTTTCCACTTGTTCTAGTGCATTTACCATGTTTTCCGCATTATAATTAATACGGTCATTTAATTGGTTAAAAGCTACTTTTGTTTTACGGACACCTTCTGAAGGATTTTTAACAAAATAAGTTGTTTTCGATTTGTATGAAGCTATTTTATCTTTCGTGTAAGCCCGTGTATCTTTATTAATTAAAGTAGCTATCCCACCAACAATAGCTCCTATTATCATTCCCAAACATAAATTTCGCTTACCCATTTTACTCTCTCCTTTTTTATATGATGTACACTCCAATTTTATGCCGAAACAACTTTTCCTTTATAAAAGATACTTACATTTATTCCAAAATCTTCTTTAAAAAAGTATTTCAGCTCATAGTAATTCTAGCATATAGCGACAAATTTTTACACTTTTATCTTATTTGTAACAACAATCAACACTTGACATTCTAACTAATATTCTAAATACTATAAATACACTGAATAGCAAAAGGAGGGTCTTTAAAAAATAGAGAGAACCTATATAAGCGGTTTCTTATAATTTATTATGTATGTTAAGAAGGGAGCACTGATATGGATACGTTATTGGACCTTTTATCAAAAGTAAGCGATTTCATTTGGGGACCGCCCTTGCTTATTCTGCTTGTGGGGACTGGTATCTTTTTAACTGCAAGACTTGGAATAATTCAATTAAGATTATTACCTTATTCATTAAAACTTGTTTTTTCCAGAAATCATGATAAGAAATCTGATGGTGATATTTCCCACTTTCAGGCTCTTATGACAGCTATGGCTGGTACTGTGGGAGTCGGTAACATCGTTGGTGTTGCAACAGCCGTCACGCTTGGAGGACCTGGTGCTATTTTTTGGATGTGGCTAGCCGGATTTTTTGGAATGGCAACGAAATACGGTGAAGCAATTCTTGCTGTTAAATATCGTGTAAAAGATTCACATGGTCAAATGGCTGGAGGACCAATGTATTATCTTGAACGGGGTTTAAAACAAAAATGGCTTGGAGTTCTTTTTGCGATATTTGGTGCACTTGCTGCATTCGGAATTGGAAATGGAACACAATCAAAAGCTGTAGCCGATGTAATGTATGATAATTTCTCAGTTCCGTATTGGGTTTCTGGTATTGCACTTGTTATTTTTGCAGGTGCAGTAATTCTTGGTGGTATCAAATCAATCGGAAAAGTTACAGCATTTTTCGTCCCAATCATGGCCGTATTTTATATCATTGCAGGATTGATTGTTTTAATTATGAATATAGAACTTGTTCCAGAAACATTTGGTATTATTTTTGAAGCTGCGTTCTCTAGTGAATCGGCTGCCGGAGGAGCAGTTGGGGCTGCTATTCGGTTTGGTATCGCCCGTGGTTTATTCTCCAATGAAGCGGGACTTGGTTCTGCTCCAATAGCAGCAGCTGCAGCGAAAACGGATATTCCTGGTCGGCAGGCACTGGTTTCAATGACACAAGTTCTTTTCGATACAATTTTCATCTGTTCTATTACTGGAATAACTATTGTCATGTCAGGTAAGTGGGAAGATAGCTCCATTGATGCCGGTGCACTTACTGCATCTGCTTTTGGCGAGCTCCTTGGTGATCCAGGCTCACTTATTATCTCGATTGGCCTATTGTTTTTTGCATCATCAACCATCTTAGGCTGGGGCTATTACGGGGAAAAATGCTTTCAATACCTATTTAAAAATCCCGCGGCCGTGAGAGCCTACCGTATCGTTTTTGTTTTATTTATTTTTGTTGGTGCAACTGCATCACTTGAAGTGATCTGGGTGTTTGCGGATGTACTAAACGGCCTTATGGCAATACCAAACTTAATAGGGCTTATCGGATTATCAGGAATAATCGTTTTTGAAACAAAAAGACTCCTAAACAAGCGGGAAGAGGAACGTGCAGAAGGATAAAATCAGAAATTATTTTGCAACTACTGAATGTATGGGATTACAAAAAAGACTGCTTAATACGCATATGCTGAAGCTTATCAAGCAGTCTTTTTTCGTTCCTTTTTAAATTAATTATAGAAGCGGCTCAATACATGCCTGGCTATTGTTTTTTGCAGCGTTAACATAGCTGCTGACTGAGTAAGCTGTTAGTTCATCCGTTTCTAGTGCCTGCAAAAATTGATTTGCTTCAAATGGCTGCCGGTTTTGCGGATGGATCCATGCATCCTCTTTGTCTTTTGGTAAAATAATTGGCATTCTATGGTGAATCTCTTTCATAAAATGATTTGAATCCTTTGTTAAAATTGTACAGGTGAAAAGCTCTTTTTCATCTCGCTGCCACCTGTCCCACAATCCAGCAAAAGCAAAAAGTCTGTGATTCGCTAATTGAATCCGTTTAGGCTGTTTTTCTTGTCCTGTTTTCTGCCACTCATAAAAGCTATCTGCAATAATTAAGCATCTCTTTCTAACCATCAAATTTTTAAAACTCGGTTTCTCATGTGCTGTTTCGCTACGGGCATTAATCATCTTATAACCAATTTTTTCATCTTTGGCCCAAGATGGAACAAGCCCCCATCGCACATAACCGGCACGCTTTTCTCTTCCATCATGTATGACCACTAATACATTTTGCCCTGGTGCAATATTATAACTTGGTTCATAAGCATCTATCGGACGGTCAATACCAAATTTTTGTAAAATTTCTGCTTCTTCTGCAAGCAATGTATACCTCCCGCACATATAAATCCCCCTATCTGTAGAAGATATGTTAAAACACACTTAAATCCCATTGTGTCGCGATATGACGCAATAGCCGAATACCAGCAATACTATTACCTTTATCATCTAACGCCGGCCCATATACACCAATTCCACACCCTTCCGTGAACGGTAGCTCCTCATCTCTGACCCGGGGTGGTGATAATGCTAAAATACCGCCAGATACACCACTTTTAGCAGGAATTCCTACATAAGTTGCAAATTTTCCAGAGGCGTCGTACATGCCGCATGTCAACATCAATGCTTTAGCTATCCGGGCAATTTGCCGCGGTATAATTTCTTCTTGTGTTTCCGGATCTTCTCCATCATTTGATAAGATCATTCCTATTCGCGCTAAATCGTCTGTCGTTATTTCAATGGAGCATTGTTTAAAATAGGTTTCTAACGTGATATTAAGATCAGATTCTAGAAAGCCGGTTTCCAGTAAGTAGTAGCCAATAGCTCTATTTCGCATGGAGGAATCTCTTTCAGATTCATACACATCGACATTGACTGCTGGACGGTAGCCGAGCATTTTCTCTAATAATACAAATATTGATTCCAATTTTTCATCGGATGTATTTCCAATTAAAGTCGAAGAAACTGTAATTGCTCCTGCATTAATGAATGGGTTAAAGGGTTTTTTTAACTGTTTCATTTCTAAGTGCATGATCGAATTAAATGCTTCACCAGTAGGCTCCACATCAACACGATCAAGCATATACGCCACCCCGCGCTCTATGCAAGCTGCAATAAAGCTAATTACTTTAGATATACTTTGAATGGTAAAGGGTATCCCTACATCCCCAGATCGGATTGTCATCCCGTTTTTCCCAATGATCGTAATTCCCAAATGATTAGGATTGGCTTCTTGCAATATTGGAATATATGACGCAACTTCACCATCTGTTATATGTTTCCGATAAAAGGAAATCCAATCATCAACATAATTTTGCAACCATTCTTTAGTCAGCTCTGTATTCCAGTTAGCTGAACCTTGTACCATTAACAACACCTCGCTACTAACATAGTATGCTACACAAAAATTTAAGTAAGCATTTTCCCATCTCACGTAAAAAACTTCATATTTATCCAAAATATAAAGGATACTTTCAAAAGTAGCAACAGAAAATGTTTCTAATATGCATTAACAGGAAATTCCAAAATATAAAAAAAGAAGCACTATTTAAAAAGTGCTTCCTTCATAACAGTTATTTTCCAATAAACTGTTGTGTCCAGTGATTACCCTGCTCGACATACCCTACTCCGATATGTGTGAAATCTTCGTTTAAAATGTTAGCTCGGTGACCATCACTATTCATCCATCCATTTACTACTTCAGCTGGTGTACGTTGTCCTTTTGCAATGTTTTCTCCAGCAGTGCGATAATCAATGCCAAAGCTCTTCATCATATCAAATGGTGATCCATAATTAGGACTATCATGTGAAAAATAATTGCTGTCAGCCATATCACGTGATTTTTCACGAGCTACTTTACTCAACTCTTCATCTATTTTTAATGGATCTAGTCCTTGCTTCACTCTTTCATCGTTTGTTAATTCGACGACTTCTTGTTCAAATTCATTTAATTGCTGATTTTGATTTGTCTGTTCTTGCTTATTTTCCTGTTGTTCTTGCTGTTGTGCTGGTGCCCCAGCTTCTTGTGAAGGCTGTTCTTGCTGTGTTGGTTTTTCAGCCTCTTGTGCAGATTGGTCTTGTTGTACTGGGTCTTTCTGCTTTTCAGGCTGCTCTTTTCCCTGTTCAGCGTTATCTTTATCTGCTTTATCTTGCCCTTTTTGTGAATGTTGTTCAATGTTCCAAACCCATTCATAATTTTGCAAGCAATCAAATGATTTCTTATCTATATTTCTATCATTAATATTAATAGCATATTTATCGTTATATGATTGCTCTGTATTATCTGTATTAGCAGATGCTTCTACAGAAGTATTTAAAGTTCCGCCAAGTAAAAAGGCTGATGATAATACGGTTACTATACTTGCTTTTTTAAACATAGTTTTTGTTCCTCTCCTTTTGTTTTGATTTGCAAAATTATCATAGCACGAGTTTTTTGTAATAATAATGGTAGGCTTTCCCATACGAGCTTAATAGAATCAATCACAAATTTTGAAATAATAAAACCGTTATTAAAATAGGATTTTTTGATCTCCTAAAAATAGAGTTGATGGAAGAAACTATTTTAGTTGGCAAAAAATACAACAATATTGCTATTGACACATTAAAAAATCTTCTTTTATATTACAACCAGCGGATAAATTGTAACGCAGTTGTTACTTGATTTTTTCTAAAGAATTGTTCTTTTTCTATCGAACCCATTAAATAAAAATAATATATGTATTAATTGTTTATATACCCCCAAAAACTATGATAAAATATAGTAATGAATATAGATGAGTATTAGAATGTAAAATCAGCAGAAATTAATAGATCAAATCTGTCTATTCTATTAAAGGCTGGATAAAATAAACGCAATGTCATCATTATTGGAGGAAATGATATGTTTTCAACTGAAGAAATTGGAATTGATTTAGGTACTGCTAATATTCTTATCTATTCCAAGTCAAAAGGGATAGTGCTAAACGAACCGTCCGTAGTAGCGATTGATGTTAATACAAAGCAAGTAGTAGCTGTTGGAGCTGAAGCAAAGGAAATGGTCGGAAAAACACCAAGAAATATCGTGCCTATCCGTCCATTAAAAGAAGGAGTCATTGCTGATTACGATGTAACAGCACAAATGCTGAAAGAATTCATGAAAAAGGTAAGCAAAAAAATTGGCTTGTCCATGCGTAAACCTACTGTTGTTGTATGTACCCCTTCTGGGAGTACAGCAGTAGAGCGCAGAGCAATTCACAATGCTGTTTCCAGTTATGGTGCAAAACAGGTTCATCTTATAGAAGAACCGATCGCGGCTGCGATTGGCTCAGACTTACCGGTTGATGAGCCAGTTGCGAGTGTTGTTGTCGACATCGGAGGAGGAACTTCAGAAATCGGTATTATTTCGTTCGGTGGAGTTGTTTCCTGTAAGTCCGTGCGTGTTGGCGGGGATAAACTTGATTCGGAAATCATTCAGTTTATTCGAAAAAAATATAATATATTGATCGGTGAACGTACAGCTGAAAACATAAAAATGGAAATCGGATATGCGCATCCTAATCATCAAGAAGCTACCATGGAAGTACGGGGTCGAGATATGGTTACTGGTTTGCCAAAAACGATAACCGTCACGTCTTCAGAAGTACATGAAGCTTTTAAAGAATCACTTGATCAAATACTAGAAGCAATTCGAGCAACACTTGAAAATTGCCCACCTGAACTAAGTGGTGACATCGTTGATCACGGTATTGTAATAACTGGTGGCGGGGCAATGCTAAATGAAATTCAAGAATGGCTTTCAGAAGAAATATCTGTCCCAGTACACATTGCACCAAATCCACTTGAATCAGTAGCAATCGGAACAGGACGATCTTTAAAAATGATTACAAAATTAGAAAAAGCAGCCAAATAAGTATAAAAAGGTGATGTACAGAGAATGGTACATCACCTTTTTATTTAACATATAAATAAACTACTCCCCAATAAGCAAATAGATTTTGTTTTTCTTTCTACTTAATGGGGAGCATATGGATAGGACTGCTTTTTCTTTTGTTAAATTTTCTTGTTGCCCGGAAGTTTCATTTCCCTTCTTGTTTCCATAATATGGACATCTCGTTTCGCCATTTCATCGATGTAGATAGCACCTGGTATAATCTGCTCTGGAGGATAAACCCCTTTTTTCGTAATCGTATGGTTTCCTATCATTTGAGCAACAACAGAGACTGTATTTGCTGTAGCTCTTGCCATTGCTGTTATATTATTTTTCCTATCTTTATATGTTGTCATTTCATACACATAAACGATAGGTTCCCTGCGTACCTCACCAGCGGTTTTCACCCGCAATAATACAGCATCTTCTTTTTCACCAAGCTCAACAATCGGATCTAGTACTTTTAAAAGCACTTCTCTTGGATTGATTTTTTGACCGTCAATACCTACTGTATAATCTGTTCTTGTCAGATTTAAATCTACCAATAACTTAAATTTTTCTGCGTGTCCAGGGTAACGAATGGTTTTATATTCCAGTGTATTTAAATCAGGAAATGAAAGCGATAATGTCGATGTTCCACCAGATGTATGGAAGGCCTCTAATGGGCCAAATTTCTTAAAGTGAACTCGCTCTACCTCAGTTAAAGATGGAATTTCCTGTTTAATTCCATTTCTAATGATCGTTGATGGATCTGTATAATGATCAAACAGGCCAGCCATTGAAAATACATGATTATATTCTAATGGTTCCTCAGGGGATACAGGAATACCACCAACGTACAATTTAATATCCTTCAAACTGTCTAACTTACTTGCACCATATCCGGATAAAATATTAATCATCCCCGGAGCTACCCCTAAATCCGGTATAATCGTTACATCGGCAGCTTTGGCTTCATCCTTTAAAGCTAAAACTTTATCAGTCATCGAACCAATGTGTCCACCTAAATCAATAGAATTTACTCCTGTTTGAATAGCTGTTTTAGCTACTATTTCATTAAAAGAATAAAATAAAGCATTGATGATTACATCGAATTTGCACATAAAATTTGCCAATTGTTCTTTATCGTTTGCATCTACTTTATAAGCTGTAAGTTTATGAGCGTAAATTTGATTACATATTTGCTGCGCTCGATCATAATCAATATCTGCTAAACCAACAGCTTTAACTTCCTTATTTGCTACCAAATCTCTGACTGCTTCTTTTCCCATTAGTCCAGATCCCAACACACCTATTTTCATCCGATCAGCTCCTGACAAGAAGGATTGTGTAACTAATTTAATCTACATTAATTTGAGCACGCTACAATTTTCAACTAACAACAACATAGATATCCTTCCCTCTGCTAAACACCTCTAAGGCCTAAACACCTACGCCAACCTGTCTTTAATTCTTCACTTTCATTCAATTTTTCATATCCTTTAGCTACATATCTATTCAATATTTCAACAAATTATAACTTTTTGTAGAAAAAATATAAACTTCATGTTATAATTTTTTATGCTGTGATGTTAAGCGCATTCATATTAAAGTGTACACCATTCTCACTAGTAGAATCGAAATTTATTCTAGTAAATGAAATCGCTTTCAAGTATATGCATATTAAGAAAACTAGAAAAGTGATACTAGAATCTAATTTAAGTATATTCCAGAGATAATATTTCTTCAAATTTCTGAATTATTGATTTTTATGGAATGTTTTCTAAAATAATGTTAACTGTTAACGATTAACTGTTGGCTGAATACTGAAATTTAAAAAGATTGAAATTCTACTTCTTGTCTAGTACACTTAAAAATTAAAGAAAGGAAGCGTATCATGCAAAAAGATCAATGGGCAACAAAGATTGGTTTTATTCTTTCGTCAGCTGGTGCTGCAATTGGTTTAGGAGCTATTTGGAAATTTCCGTACATAACTGGTATGAATGGTGGCGGTGCTTTCTTCCTACTGTTCATCGCATTCACTATAATTATTGGTCTTCCTATTTTAATTGCAGAATTTATTATTGGAAGGGGTTCACAAAAGGAAGCAGTAAGTGCCTATAAATCACTGGCCCCAAAAAGTGGTTGGTCTTTTATAGGACATTGGGGCGTTGCTGGATCATTTATCCTAATGTCTTTTTATAGTGTTGTTGGGGGCTGGGTACTTATATATTCCCTAATGTCAATCCCGGGTTTAATTATTGATAAAGGCACCAATTATGAACAGTTATTTGGGAGTATTACCGGAAGTCCATTAATTACAATTCTTGGACTGGCGCTATTCATACTGATTAATATCATCGTCGTTTCTTTCGGTATTAAGAATGGAATTGAAAAATCAAGTAAACTATTAATGCCTTTGTTATTTGTATTCTTTATTATACTTGTTATACGCTCTGTGTCATTTGAGGGAGCCATGGAAGGCTTGAAATTTTTCCTTCAGCCTGATTTTTCAAAAATTACAGCTGAAAACGTTTTATATGCACTTGGACAATCTTTTTTCTCACTTGCTGTTGGTGTTTCCGTAATGGTAACCTACAGTTCTTATTTAAATAAGAATGTGAGTCTTACAAGTTCAGCCCTTTCTGTTTCATTTATGAATATTTTCGTTTCACTTCTGGCTGGACTAGCAATATTCCCGGTTGTTTTCTCATTTGGACTAGAGCCAGCGGAAGGTCCTGGATTGTTATTTATTGTCCTGCCGGAAGCATTTGCACAAATGCCATTTGGTGAATTATTTTTAAGCTTATTTTTATTACTCTTTCTATTCGCAATTTTGACATCTTCATTCAGTATGCTAGAGATCATTACTTCAGCTTTTACTGCAAAAAAGCAACGTTCACGCAGAAAAGTAGCTTGGATAGCGGGATGTATTGTCTTTATTGCTGGTATTCCATCCGCATTATCATCAAGTACGATGGAAAATTTCAAAATATTTAACTTAACTGTTTTCGATGCTTCTGACTTTCTGGTAAGTAATATTATGTTACCAGCTGGTTGTTTATTTATCTCATTGTTTATCGGTTACAAAATGGAACGCACTTTAGTAAAAGAGGAATTCTTACTAAGCAGTAACCTATCTGTAGGAACCTTTAAAGCTTGGTATACCTTGATTAAAACGATTGTACCAGTTACCATTATTGTTGTATTCTTAACATCTATAGGAATCATTTAACTGAACTCCCCACAATAACATCCTTATGGATTGTTCGAGTGGGGAGTTTTTCCTTTTGTATTTCAGGCTGGTCTCATAAATCCTTTTAATCCGTCGTTGGTTATTCTCTTGTAATACGGGCATCACACTTATCCTCTTGCCCAATCTTTTTAAAGGATGTGCCTATTCACTGGGATTAACCCCCCTCATTGAGAAAGAGACTCCAAATAAAAAATAATAGGAGGATATTTCATTCACCTAATAACCTCCTATTTTTCTCTTTAGTTTTTATAAATCCTCTTCAATGCGGTAAATTAATTTAAAGTTATTTTCATCTAATAATTCAGCAACGTGCACGCGGAGACCGTGGCCAAAGATCACTTCATTATCTGTCATCGCAACGATCATAGCTTTTACTTCATTCTTCTTATCTATATATATATCTCCTACTACAGGTTTTAATTCATTGTCGCTGACGGAAAGGAAACCAGGTGATTCATCTTGTGCTCGTTGCGCTTCAGAAACTATACTAGCATCATAATAAGCTATTTCATTACTGTCTTCTGCTCGTCCTGGGACCATGACTACATATTCATGATGTTTTACTCCATTGTCTCTTGTGGTTACCACATTTCCATCTTCAATATAATCTACCTTTTCGATCTCATTAAGTGCATAATGATCTAAAAAGTCTGGGGCGGGTTTTATAATTAATATATAATCGCCCTGTTCCGGTATCTTGTCTTTATCAATCGTATATCTTTTTCCATAAAATATGAATGTGTCCTTATCTTTCGGTTTGTGAAGAGTTATATCAGCAGATCTCGTTAAAATTTGCTGCATATCTTTTAATCGGTAGAGGTGTACAGATTTTTTAAACATTGGTTTCACGGAATATACTTTATGCAGTTCGTTTTTATAGTAAACAAATTGTCCCTTTCTTACTTGAAAAAGATTCATTATGTTACCTCCAATATAAATTATTGATCCTTGATTCGCTTTAGCGTGGCATTTCCCTTTTCCCGTATGTATCACGCAACTAAACATCGAATTGAGGATTATTTTTCCACTTATCAAGGATCTACATTGCTATTCTAAAGGATAATTGTCTGTTTTTCATCTTATTTTTGCTTATCTATACTATTTTCTTTTTTGCCATAAAGTATACAAACTAATGCAGTATAGGAGTAAAAACTGTAGAAACGAGCAGTTATCTTGTGTTTCTATCTATATGAGGAAATCCTAAATCAGTTTCTACTTCACCATAAATGCGTGTCGTCTTCACATTTTCCCCTTTTAACCACTTCGCAAAATCAAAGATCATCGGATCACGATCCCCACCTAATGCAATCCATGCGATTTTTTGTTTTGGAAAATAGGCAGAAGTATGAATGGTCCCTGACCAATTTTTATACTGCTTTGAAAAAACTCCTTTATCTGTGCTATTCAATAGCCGAAATGCACGGATCGCATCTGTAGCTTGATTTTGTTGTGCTCGGATAGCTTCCATGCGTTGATAGGAATCATCCAAATGAAATCGATTTTCGTGCTTCAAAAGTTCAAAATGATTGGTACATACATTTGATTTGCGAACTTCGACGCCTCTTGGTGTAGCCTCCACTACAAATGTCTCTTCCTTATCGTCAAATACGATATAACTAAATGAATGGCGGTGTGGGATTTCTTTAAGCATGGATACTGCTTCGTCCACATTTGCACAGCTTTCTAAAACCATTCTTCCAATCATGTTGCATATAAACCCATCTCCTGGTTTTTTTCGGTGCATAAAATTGTACCCTAAAGCAAGGCCTTTTTCATTCATTCCATCCATTCGGCCCGTTATTCTCTGGGATGGTCCAATAATTGCATAGCCTTGATCAGAAGGTTGAAAAAAAGTATAACGACCCTCATATGTTTTTGGATGATAGTCATAGTTGCGAATCATATAATCTGGCCCAGTTAAAATCGAACAGCCACTGCGATTGTATTCCAACCGATACCCGCCAAAATCCTGTAAAATTTTTGCCATCGACCATTCCAACGCATCCTGAAGACCGAGCAATTCATCCCAAATGCCAGGTGCAAATGAGCGTATAGCTGCTTTTGCCTCATTTACATCAATCGCAAAGCGTGGTTTTCTAATTTTCCATTGCTTTTCCCTGTTTTCCACTGTTAGTGAGTCCTTTAGCAATTGCCCTTGCTTAAATCCAAAATCATAATGATTTCCACGAAACTGTATAATGTCACTATAGATTTGTTTCATAACATCCTCCCAGCCAAAAATGACTACACTTATTATTTAACTATCTCTCTAACTCTTCCACTAACAAGGATAATTCTTCCCATCGTTCCACTTTATCTTCTAATACAGCTTCGATCTCTTGTTGTTCTTTATACAACTCTTGTACTTTCTCCAAATCACTGCCTGCCTCTGCAACTTCTTGTTGAATGTCATTAACTTTCTCTTCTAACCCTATAATTTCATCTTCTATACTTTCCCATTCTTTCTGTTCTTTATAAGAAAGTTTCCGTTTTTGCTTCGTTGAACTGCGCGTTTCTTTTTTTGGCTTTGAGTCTGATTCTTTATGTTTTATTTTAGATTGGTTTTGTTCCAAGTAATCACTATAATTCCCATAAAACTTATTAACTTCCCCTGTACCAGAAAATACAAGCAGTTGATCTACAACCCGGTCTAGGAAATACCGGTCATGGGATACGGTAATAACAACCCCCGGATACTGATTCAAGTAATCCTCTAGTACACTTAAGGTTTGCGTATCTAGGTCATTTGTCGGTTCATCCAAAAACAGAACATTCGGCTCAGTCATTAATATTTTTAATAAATATAATCGCCTTTTTTCCCCACCGGAAAGTCTTCTTATATACGTCCATTGCTCCGGGCGGGAAAATAAAAAATGCTCAAGCATTTGCTCTGCAGTGATAGGCTGCCCATCTTTTGTATAGATAACTTCAGCCACTTCTTTAATGTATTCAATAATCCGCTTTTCCCCATCAAGTTCTTCGTCACCTTGGGTATAGTAGCCAATTTTTACTGTTTCTCCAATATGGACATTCCCTTCATCGGGAGCAGCTCGTTTTGCCATCATATTTAACAATGTTGTTTTTCCAGTACCATTTGGTCCAATAATCCCCAATCGACTGCCAGGGGTAATTAAATGATCAAAATCTTTCAATAAGGTTTTTCCCTGATAAGATTTCGTAATTCCTTGAAGTTCAATAACTTGCTTTCCTAATCTTTTTGTACCAACTTGAAAATTAATATTTTGGTTGTTTGTATCAAATGTTTGCTGCTGCATTTCGTGTATACGTTCAACACGGGCTTTTTGTTTTGTTGATCTAGCTCTAGCTCCCCGTTTCAGCCAAGCCAATTCTTTCCTTAATGTGTTTTGGTGTTTTTGCTGGTAACTGACTTCCAGCTCTTCCCGTTCTGCTTTCTTTTCTAGAAAAACTTCATAATTTCCTTCATATATATAAAGGTTTCCTTTATCTAATTCATAAATTTGATTGGTCACACGATTTAAAAAGTATCTGTCATGCGTAACAAGTAGTAACGCTCCGTTATAAGAAGCTAAATATTTTTCAAGCCATTCAACTGTTTCATTATCTAAATGGTTGGTCGGTTCATCCAAAATCAATAAATCAGCTGGCTGAATGAGAGATTTTGCAATCGCAACACGCTTTTTCTGTCCACCAGAAAGTTCAGTAACCTCTTTATTAAAATCTGTGATTCCCAATTTGGTAAGAATCGTTTTTGCAGTTGTGTTTGCTTCCCATGCTTCGTATTCATCCATTTTTTGCTGCATTTTTAAAACATTATTCTGAGCTTCTTCATTCGTTGAATTAGATGCAAGCGCTTGAAGTGCTTTTTCATAGTCTCGCATCACCTGCATAATGGCAGCTTCCCCATAATAAATTTGCTCAATAACCGTTAAGTTTGGATCGAGTTCTGGTTCCTGGGCTAAATATTCAATGTGATAGTTATTTGGATGTTTCATCGTCCCTTTTTCAGGTGAATCTATATTTGCAATTACTTTCAAAAATGTCGATTTACCGGTCCCATTAACTCCTATTAACCCAATACGATCCTGATCAGTTATTGTACATGTTATATCATTAAACAATACTTTTTCACCATAAGATTTATGCAAGTTTTCTATTGTAAGCATCCTTTATCGTCCTCGCTATTACTCAGTTTATTATATTCATGGATAGGGAAATAAAAGTTGACCTGTTCTCAGGAGGGAGTCGCGCAAACAAGCTTTTATTGTTATCCGCGACGTTAAATCATATGTTGTTATCTTTTTCGATCTTTAAAAAACTTTTTCACAAATAATACAATCAAAAACAATAGCCAAGATGTAACTACATAAAAAATGACCTTACTCGGCTCGGTCATTTTTGAAAAGAAAAAGGCCATTCCTGTCCAAATAATTCCAATTGCGAGTATTTGATATCCTAAAAATTTTATTTCCATCCCCTCCAAGTATAAGTGATAATCTAGTAATAGTTTAGCTTACTGCCCTTTAATTTTCCATGAATTTATTTAAAACCGAGTAAGTAACCTTAAATCGGCTCCTACTCGGCTCTTTTTATTGATTGATATTTTTCATTAGATTAGCCATTTCAATAGCGGATACTGCCGCTTCTCCACCTTTATTACCTGCTTTCGTTCCTGCTCGTTCTATTGCCTGCTCAATCGTATCCGTTGTTAATACACCAAAAATAACTGGTTTATCCGTCTTCAGCGTTGCACTGGAAACTCCTTTTGCTGCTTCGTTGCAAACATAATCATAATGGGATGTAGAACCGCGAATAACTGTTCCTAGTGCAATGACAGCATCATAATCTTTTTCTGCCAAATTTTGAGCAGCTAAAGGAATTTCAAATGCACCCGGAACCCAAGCAATGTCAACATTTTGTTCATCTACACCATGTCTCTTTAATGCATCCATCGCTCCATCTAATAATTTGCTCGTAATAAACTCATTAAATCGTCCTACTACAATTGCTATTTTTAAATCAGTACCAACTAGATTGCCTTCATATACTTTACCCAATTTTATTCCACTCCTCTTATTATATTTCCAGTAAATGTCCTAATTTATCTTGTTTTGTTTTCATATAGTATTCGCTTTCTTTACGCGAAATTGTCTGTATCGGTATACGTGCTTGTATTTCGATGCCAAATGACTCTAATGCGGCTATTTTATCTGGATTATTTGTTAATAGGTTTACTTTTTTGATACCTAAGTCCTGTAAAATCTGAGCACTTAGTCCATATTCCCGTAAATCCGGTGCAAAACCTAACTCTTCATTTGCCTCTACAGTATCAAATCCGGCGTCTTGAAGCTGGTAGGCCTTTAATTTATTAATTAATCCAATGCCCCTGCCTTCTTGTCGCATATAGATTAAAACACCGTTTTCAGCCGCAGCGATTTTTTTCAACGCTTCATCTAATTGAGGACCGCAGTCACAGCGATGAGAACCAAATATATCTCCTGTTAAACATTCAGAGTGAATTCGAACGAGTGCAGGATCATCTGCGGCTAAATCACCTTTTACAAAAGCAAGATGGTCCTTCTGATCCACATCATTCGAATATCCAATCACATCAAAAACACCATAATCTGTCGGTAAGGAAGTTTTCACTTCTCTTTTCACATGGATTTCATGCTTTTTTCGATAGGCAATTAAAGATTCGATTGTTATAAGCTTTAAGTCGAAGGTTTGCGCCATCTTTTGTAAATCAGGAACACGCGCCATTGTTCCATCTTCTCTTATAATTTCACAGATTGCACAAGAAGGAGCGGCGTCGCACAAAACCGCTAAATCGACAGAAGCTTCTGTATGACCTGCCCGCTCTAAAACACCCCCATCCCTAGCGATTAATGGAAAAATATGACCTGGTTGTTTAAAATCTGTTGCTGCTGTCTCTTTACTTGCCAGAGCTTGAATGGTGCATGAACGATCCTCTGCACTAATTCCAGTAGAAGTATCTTGATGGTCAACGCTTACAGTAAAAGCCGTACCATGGGGATCCGTATTTTGACTGGTCATTAATGAAAGACCGAGTCTCTCAGCTACATCCGCTTTAACTGTTGTACATACTAGGCCCTTGGCATGTGTAATCATAAAATTAATCAGTTCTGGTGTAACTTTTTCAGATAATGCAACCAAATCGCCTTCATTTTCTCTTTGCTCATCATCGACAACAATTATTGGCTTCCCCATCTTCAAATCAAAAATTGCTTCATCTATCGTATTGAACATATTGTTCACATCCTTTACATAAATCCATTTGTTTGTAAAAATCCTTCGTCTATCTTTTGTTTCCCTGGACCACCTACAATTTGGTTTACGTATTTGGCAAGCATATCGCATTCGATATTAACGATATCACCTTGTCCCTTCAATCCAAGCACGGTTTGAGAAGTTGTATGAGGAATAAGAGATATGGTAAATGTGTTTGCGCTATGCTCGAAAACAGTTAAACTAACACCATCTACAGCAATGGAACCTTTCTTTAGTAGAAATTTGGAAAATTCATCATTGATTTCAATCGTATAATAAATGGCATTTCCCTGTTTTTGCTTCGTAATAATTTTCCCAATCCCATCTACATGTCCAGAAACAAAGTGACCGCCGAATCTTCCATTAGCAGACATCGAACGCTCTAGATTTACTTTTGATCCCATTGTTAATGTATTTAAAGAAGTAGACTTTATCGTTTCTGGCATAACATCAACTTGAAAAGCATCTTGATTAAAATTTGTAACCGTCAAACATATTCCATTTACTGCTATGCTGTCACCAAGCTTCATATCTACTAAAATATCTGCGGCTTCTATCGTCAATTTAGTAGATTGTTCCGATATTTTATTTATCTTCTTAATCGTTCCCATTTCTTCAACAATCCCCGTAAACACCTGATTCCTCCTCTCGTAAACCAGATATAATTTTTATATCCGTACCGATCTTTTCAACATTTTTTATTTCTAATAACAGCCGTTCCTCCATTGATTGAAATCCGTTTCCAGAAAATGATGTAGGAGCTTCTTTTCCACCTATTAATGTTGGTGCTATATACGTTATTATTTGGTTGATGTGTCTGCTTTCAAGGAATGAAGCATTTACTTCGCTCCGCCTTCCACCCATAAGGACATGACACCTTTACTTCCTAATATGCGCAGTACATCATCTATGTTTATTTGCTCCTGCTGAAGCTGGATGACTTTAACATATGGTTTACTGCTGAAGATTTGTTTCTTTTGCTCATTCACATTTTCCCCAACAATAATCCATGTTTCCGCTTCCTGATCTGTAATTACTTTTGCCCCAACCGGTGTCCGCAGCATCGTATCCAAAATAATACGAACCGGGTTTATTCCCCCTTGTGGCAATCGTGTTGTCAAACTTGGATTATCTTTTATAACTGTATTTACACCAACAAGGATTGCATCATGTTCATGTCGATAACGATGTACATCGAGACGTGCTTCTTCACAAGTTATCCATTTACTTTCACCTGTGGATGTAGCTGTCTTTCCATCTAACTTACCGCTGATTTAATTGTGATATATGGTGTTTTCATTTTTATATAATGAAAAAATGCTTTATTGAAGTTTTTTGCTTCTTTTTCTAAAACACCGACTTCTACTTGAATTCCTGCTTGACGCAATTTTTCAATACCACTTCCGGAAACTTTCTCATTTGGATCAACGCATGCAATAACCGCGCGTTTAATTCCACTATTAATTAATAGATCAGCACATGGAGCTGTTTTCCCGTAATGGCTGCAAGGTTCAAGCGTGACATAAATTGTTGCACCATTCGCTTTATCACCTGCCATATTTAGTGCATTTACCTCTGCATGTGCTTCTGAAGCTTTTAGGTGAGCACCAAATCCAACTATTTCTCCATCTTTTACAATCACAGCTCCGACCAAAGGGTTGGGGCTCGTCTGACCAGATACTTGTCTCGCAATCGTCAAAGCAAATTCCATATACTTTTTATCATTCAATAAATCTCCCCCTTTTTAACGCATTTAAAAACCTCTGAATTCACTTCAGAGGTATAAGGGCAGAATTTTAGCAAGCTAGCTATAGGTAAATAAACATACTTGAACAAAATAGCCCATCTATTCGACAATCATGTACCAAAAAAGGATACACGAATCCTATGCGATGTGGACATTTTCCAAAATGCTTTGCTGGCTTCAAAAATTCCTTCTCCCATCCAGACTGTAACTGTCGGTCCCGGAGTTTCACCAGGTCCACCGCTCGGCTTCGAGTGCCTTGCGGGTCACGGACTTAGAAATAGTATTTCATCACCGTCGGTTGGGAATTACACCCGACCCCGAAGGAATATAATGCGTATTTAATTTCTATATAAGTATAACATTATTTTTTCAGAAAACGCAAACTATTTTTATTTGTTTTCATGGAAATGAGATGCGAGTTCACGAAGTTTTTCCTCCGGAACTGCTTTTTCAATCATTGGAAATATAATTCGTTCTTCTTTACGTATATGTGACTCCAGCAGGTTGCCTAAATCATGCATGAATGAAACATCAATTGTATCAGATTTATTCAGTGTGTCGAACTTTGCACGTATTTTAACATGCTCTAACAGCATCTCTTGTATTTCAGAACGGTCGATTGATGCATATTGTGCATAAGCTGTTAATAATACTTCCTCTTCTTCGCGAAAATGCTTCTTGCCACCAGGTTCAAAGAAAGATACAGCATCTTTTTTTACTTCTTCCAATGAAAGTCTGCTTTTCTCGGTCCCTGCTTGCTTTAACTTTAATGCTATAAATAATGCATTCGTATGGTGGTGTGACAGTGGATGAAGGGCTTCATGCCTTTTAATTCCTTTATGCTTTTTTACCATTGTTTCCTTCCCCTCCATGTACTATTTTGTTTAAAACGAGATTACGGTAAAAAACCAGGAGCTGTCTCACATTTGCTTCTGGTTCTTTTTAAAGTACTATAGACCTTTTTTTCTGTAATTAGATCGTGAACGATATTGCTGCGGAGCTCTCCCCGGATACCCTAAAGGCAAGGTGTAAAAATGAATTAAATTCGTAAATGGAATGGCAGCAAAAAGTGCAAACGCTGCGATAACATGTGCTTTAAAAACAAATGGTACACTTTCCATTAAATGATATTTAGGCTGAAAAATAAATAGACTGCGGAACCATGGTCCAATCGTTGTTCGGTATTCATACGAAACCACCGTTGTATTGTAAATAATTGTCATATACGTTCCTAGACCTGCAACGATAATTAGAGCTATGAGGGAAAAGAACGATGCAAATGTCGCATGTGCCCGGACACGTTCGAATTTCATTTTGCGGATTAACAGGATAATTAAACCGACAACCACCATGAGAGCAGCGATTCCTCCCCCAATAATAGCCCCGGCATGGTATAGTTCATCACTTATTCCAAAAAAGTCATAAAATCCTTTTGGTATAACCATTCCCATTACATGGCCAAGAAAGGCAAAAATGATACCCCAGTGAAAAAGCGGTGAACCGATTCGCAGCCATTTCTTCTCGAAGAACTCCGTAGATGGAGCGGCCCAGCTTAACTGACGAAATGCAAAACGATAAAGCAAGCCAAGAACCATAATGGTTAATGTGATGTATGGAAAAATAACCCACCAAAAGATAGCGGCCATTTGTTTACCCCCTTTGGCTTATTCATGTAGATTCATCTCTATTACTCGTACATAATTGGATATGGTAATTCTTCTAAATCAGCTTCTTCTCTTTCGAATTCTAATTTTTCAATTTCTTCATCTGTTGGAGCGGGAAAAACATACCGCATTAAAATCGTCAAAATAGGAGTATATGGATTACCATCAGGTATATTATTTAACATTCTCTGAACTGCTACAGCAAGCCGTCTTTGCAATCGCTCATGATGACTGTTTTCAGGTGAAACAGCCAAAAATTCAAAAAGCATTGGCATATAATCGGCTAATTCACCATCCATCCTCTCAAAACCAGCTTGATTGATCATCTTTTGTAATTTAATGAGTGCAGCACCCCGTTTTCTGCTATCCCCAAGTTCGTGTGCTGTTAAATATAAACCTAATTTTGACTTTAAATCGAAGGTGGATACATACGTTTCTCTCATTTCTTGTAAACTTAGACGATTTAAAAGGTCAAAAACTTGATGTAATTCTTCTATTATTACTTCCGAGTCTATGTTTTCTATGATCAAATCCATTAAATCACTACGCTCATTCATATAAGAATCCTGAGGATAACTTAAAAGATGGGAGACAATGACAAGTAATGTTCTTTCTTGTTCTTCCATTGCCTACTCCCCTTTCCCGAATGAATGGTATGCCACACCCTCTGGTGGAGCCAAATCTTCAAGGCTGCATGTACCCTGTTCAAAATAAAGATTTTCATCCATTTCCCTGCGCCCTGTTGGGATAACAAAACGTTCATTATACTTCGCAACTCCAAGGAGCCGCGCCATTTCTTCAACCTCTTCCGGACTTGTACCGGCCTCCTTCACTAATTCACTTTGGCGAAATTGATCAATACCGCCTACTGTTTTACCTCTCATATGCACTCTCATTGCAGTTAATTTCAGCAAAACTTTTCGTATAACATCCGTATCTCCCGCTGACAAGATAGATGCCAGATACTCCATAGGAATACGCATTTGATCAACAGCCGGAATGTATCCATCTGTTTTTAAATCATTTTCATTTGTAATATGATTCATAATCGGACTAAGAGGCGGAACGTACCAAACCATTGGTAATGTGCGATATTCTGGGTGTAATGGAAGAGCAATCTTCCACTTCATTGCCATCTTATATACAGGTGAATTTTGTGCCCCTTCTATCCAGTCCGCACTAATTCCGGCTTTTTCTGCCTCTTTGATGACTTCCGGGTCAAATGGGTCGAGAAAGACAGATAACTGTGCTTCGTAAAGATCTTGTGGGTCTTCAACAGAAGCTGCTTCTTTTACTTTATCTGCATCATATAAAACGACACCGATATAACGGATTCTTCCTACACAAGTCTCCGAACAAATTGTAGGCAGGCCTGCTTCTGTTCTTGGATAGCAGAAGTTACATTTTTCCGCTTTATGTGTATTCCAGTTGTAATAAACCTTATGGTAAGGACAACCGTTCATGCAAAATCGCCAGCCACGACATGCCTCTTGATCCACTAATACAACGCCGTCTTCATCCCGTTTATACAAAGCGCCAGAAGGGCATGAAGCTACACAAGATGGATTTAAGCAATGTTCACAAATTCTTGGTAAATACATCATAAATGTTTTTTCGTATTGCATTGAAATGTGTTCCTGTAATTTCTGAACATTAGGATCCAATGGTACAACTTCACTGCCACCTGCTAAGTCATCATCCCAGTTTGGACCCCACTCTGGTTTATCCATATATTTCCCTGTGATCATTGATTGTGGTCTTGCTACGGGCAGATTATCCGTTTTCGGGCTGTTGATTAAATGCTCATAGTCATAGGTCCATGGCTCATAATAATCATTCATATCTGCCATATTAAGGTTATAGAAAATGTTCGCAAGTTTGGAGATAGGACCTCCAGCTTTAAGCTTTAATTTTCCATTCCGAAGCTCCCATCCACCTTTAAATCGATCTCTATCCTCCCAGCTCTTTGGGTAGCCTGGTCCAGGACGAGTTTCCACATTATTAAACCACATGTATTCTGTACCTGGGCGGTTGGTCCAAGTATTTTTACAAGTCACCGAACAAGTGTGGCAGCCGATGCATTTATCCAGATGCATGACCATTGCAACTTGTGCTTTAATCCTCAAGCCAATCTACCTCCTTCAATGCTCTGATAACAGCAATTGTATCTCTTTGATGCCCTGTCGGTCCGTAATAATTAAAACCATAACTCAGTTGAGAATAACCGCCTATCATATGCGTTGGTTTTAAGGATATATGTGTCACACTGTTATGCGTGCCTCCGCGTTTTTTTATTTATAGCTGTCGCCGGCACCCCCAATGTTCGATCCTGAGCATGATACATATATGCCATCCCTTTTGGAATACGATAGGTTAAAACAACACGTGCAGAAATGACCCCATTTCGGTTATATACTTCGATCCAATCATTATCTTTAATATCGATAGACGCTCCGTCTTCTTCATTCATCCATACCGTTTGCCACCCTCTAAATAGTGTGGACATGTTCGTTGTATCCGTGAACATCGTATGGATGCCCCATTTCTGGTGTGGTGTTAAATACCTTACTGTAATGGATTTCCCATTACTTTCCACTCCTTTTTCATTTTTTAGAAAAGGTCCTTTTGATAAAGGCGGTAAATATAAAGGCAATCCTTCACCAAAGTCCAACATCATTTCATGATCAAGATAGAAACTTTGTCTGCCTGTCAGTGTACGCCAAGGAATATTGTATTCGGTATTCACCGTAAATGGAGAGTAACGTCTATTATCCTTTTCTAGCCCGCTCCATACCGGTGTTGAAATGGCATGTCGTGGCTGATCCGTTAAATCATTTAATGTTATATCTTCATCTTGTCTTCCTTTTGCAATTTCCTCTAGTTTTTGACCGGTTTTCTTCTCCAGTGATTTCCAACCGGCAACTGCCCTCTTTCCATTTGTAGCCCCTGACATTAACAAAATAGCGTCAATAGCTTGCTTATCTGTATACAAATCCGGATTTCCTTTTCCGATTCCTTCTCTTTTAGAGACTCCTATCCGGCTAAGTAATTCTTTATAAACCGGCTCACCGGGAATATTCACCCCTTTTCCTCCATACCCTTTTTTAATTTCAGGACCTATGGTAGTCATTTTTTGATAAACATTCGGATAATCCCGTCTAACAATTTTAAAGTTAGGCATCGTTTTTCCTGGAATTGCTTCAATTTCTCCTTTGCGCCAATCTTTAATCTTTCCACGTGATTGAGCGATTTCTCCTACAGAGTCATGGCCAAGTGGCGTCATTACGATATCATCACATGCCGGCAGGTGCTTCTCTGCAAGTTCCGAAAATACTTTACTGATTTCTCTGAACGTATTCCAATCACTTTTCGCCTGCCAAGGTGGAGAAATGGCTGCATTAAATGGATGGACAAAGGGATGCATGTCTGTACTGCTTATATCAAACTTTTCATACCAAGTAGCAGTAGGCAAAACGATATCTGAAAATAACCCTGAACTAGTCATGCGAAAATCAACACTGACTAAAAGATCCGCCTTTCCAGTTGGAGGGTCTCCTTCTGCCTTTACCGTATTCGGTTTCCATGAGTTTTCTATGTCGCCTAGTATTTGATCTTCCCCACCTACTAAGTGCTTCGCGAAATATTCATGGCCTTTTCCACTATCACCCAATAAATTAGAGCGCCAGTTAAAAAATACTCTAGGGAAATTTCTAGGATCATCCGGGTTTTCAATCGCCCAATCCACATTCTCTTCTTTAATTTGCTTAACAACGTCTTCGATTACTTCCTGATCGTTTTTCGCACCTTTTTTTCGACTATCCTGAACAAGATCAATTGAGTTTTGAGTAAATTGCGGAAAAGAAGGTAACCAACCAAGCCTTGCAGCAAGCGCATTAACATCTGCTGGATGCATCTGATTATACTTTCCTCCCCAATTTGATTGTTCCTTATTAATATTAGCCTCATAGCGATACTGTTCCGTAGCAAAATAAAAGAATGATGTGCCATTTTGCATACGTGGCGGTCCGAACCAGTCTTTTGCAAAGGCGACTTGCTGCCATCCCTCTAGGGGCCGGACCTTTTCCTGGCCAACATAATGCGCCCAGCCACCGCCATTAACTCCTTGTGAACCGGTTAATAGTACAAGGTTTAAGATACAGCGGTATATTTGATCACTATGATACCAATGGTTTGTACCTCCACCCATCGCAATCATTGATTTTCCATTTGTACGTGCTGCAGTATCAGCAAATTCCCTTGCAACTTGAATGACATGGTTTTTATTGACACCAGTGATGCTTTCCTGCCATGCAGGTGTATAAGGCTTTGGATCATAATAGTCAGTCGGATAATCCCCAGGTAAATTACGATTCACCCCTACATGTGCCATCATTAAGTCATATACGGTTGTAACTTTTATTACTTTTCCGTCTTTGCCCTGAATATGCTTTACAGGGACACCTCGCTTAATAATTTCTTCATTCTCACTTGAGAAGTTTGGAAAGCTTACCATTAGGGTTTCATCAGACATATCAATAAAACTTAATTTGGGGTCAATGAAACTTCCATCTTCTTTTTTTAATTCAAGATTCCACTTGCTATCATCATCCCAGCGAAAGCCTTGACTTCCATTAGGTGCTTCCAATTGATTTGTATTTGCATCCCAAACAACAGTCTTCCAATCCCCAAGTTTATGGTCGTCATTTATATCATTTGTTCTTAAAAAGTTTTCGGAACGGCAATCATCCCCGTCTTCGTTTAATGTGACCAAAAACGGCAAATCTGTAAATTTTTTTGCATACGCTGTAAAATAAGGTGTTTCCTGATCAACATAAAATTCTTTTAAAATAACATGGGTCATCCCCATAGCAAGTGCACCATCTGTCCCTGCTCTTGCCGGAAGCCAAATATCAGCAAACTTTTCATATTCCGCATAGTCCGGGCTTACACCTACAACTTTTGTTCCGTTATATCTTGCTTCAACCATAAAATGAGCATCCGGTGTCCGGGTTTGCGGTAAATTCGTACCCCAAATAATAAAGTATTTCGAGTTATACCAATCCGCACTCTCAGGAACGTCTGTCTGCTCTCCCCACACTTGTGGAGATGCAGGCGGTAAGTCAGCATACCAATCATAAAAACTTAAGATCGTACCACCAATTAAAGAAAGAAAACGTGTACCAGCGGCATAGCTGACCATGGACATTGCAGGAATAGGACTGAACCCTACAATACGGTCAGGTCCATATTTTTTAATGGTGTAAATGGAAGAGCTAGCGATGATTTCGCACATTTCTCTCCATTCTGCCCGCACAAAACCACCTTTGCCTCGAGCTTTTACGTATTTTTCACGCTTCTCGGGATTACTGACAATATTCTCCCACGCCTTAACAGGATCATAGCCCTGATTTCGTTCAGCTTTCCACAATTCATACAAATCCCCGCGAATGTAAGGATACTTCACCCTGATTGGACTGTATGTATACCAGGAAAAACTCGCACCTCTTGGGCATCCGCGTGGCTCGTACTCGGGAAAGTCATCTCCGGTACTTGGGTAATCTGTTTGTTGTATTTCAGATGTGATAATTCCATCTTTTACGTAAATTTTCCAGCTGCAAGAACCCGTACAGTTTACACCATGTGTAGAACGTACAACTTTGTCATGCTGCCATCGACGGCGATATATATCTTCTGCATCTCTAGAACGTGGACTTTCCTCTGTCCAACCGTCATTAATTAAATTACCTCGCTTCAGATGCTTCAACCTTTGCAATAATTTATTCTTATTTCTCTTCATTTACACCGCCCCTTTGTCCCACTGTTTCAAGAGGATTAAAACGTTCCCCGGTAATACGAAAGCTTTCGTCTCCTTCTTCCATTTCTTCAAGGAAAATCTGTAAAGTCGGTGCATTTGCAGCGACTAAAATTAACCGTTCTAACGTATCCAATTCATTTAATTCATAAATGCTTTCTATCGTTTCCGTTGATATATCACCAAAACGCATGCGCAGTACAGCAATTAAATCTTCACGATCCTGAACAAATGCTGCTTCATTCTCAAAATTAAACATGCTTATCCTCCCTCACCTCAAAAAACGGCTTTTACATTTTCATCATTTTAAAGTAATCGGCAATCATTATTTGTTTACAATCCTCTCCAATGGATTTAATAAACGTATCGATGTCTTTATCCAGCGCTGTAACTGTATCATAAGAAAATAATTGGGATCTTTCTTGTGTAAATCCTTCCCCAAACCTGACAATTACTTGTAATCCCGAATCTTCTTCTATCACATTCGCTTCAATATCATATGAGTGGATATTCATTTTCTCTAATTCTGCAATGACATGATTATAAAGATTTGGAGAGACAATTCTCATCATTCTCTCCGAAGAAGCTTGCTTTTTTTCAGCATTCATTCTATCTGCCTCCCCAATAAAACATTTATCTAGTCAATAATATTAATGATCAGGCAATATTGTTTCTTCTTTTTGATTATGCAATAAATCTACTAAAATTAAGGCCTGAAATCGTTGTACAACATCGTCACTAATTCCATTGCGAAGAAGTTCCTTTATTTCTTGTATTAATAATTTCAAAAGATCATGGTCACGGGTTAAAGCAATAATAGAATCTTTCAACTCTGGAGACGTTTCAACTAAGTCTTCGTACAACCCTTCTTCCTCTGATTCTGCATGCCTAAGTGTTCGAGTTTCCCAGTGCTCAACAATAACAAACGCTAATTCTAATGCTTTCTCTTTTTGGTTATCTCTCACCAATTTATCAAGTAATTCCGTTAACTCAGTTGCCTCATTTAGCGCCGCTTCATGAATGGCAGAATGACTATCCACATGTTTCAGTGCTGGGCCTGACATAAACATTCACGTCCTTTTTAAAATATTCTACTACCCTTTATACCCTTCTTTGAGATAGCTTATTCTGTTTTATAATACTTTCATTGTAACTGCACACGAAAAAAGAAGTTGTGACTTTTATCACATAATTAGACAAAACCGGTTGTTTACGTTCCCAGAAGGTTCTTAAATGCAGGAAGAGATGGACTCCGTTCAAAACGTAATATTCACATCGCATACATATTTTTTGACTATTATCTTCATGATAAAAAGAAAAGGAGATGATATGTCATGCCCAGAGAAACGGAAAATACCGGTTCAGAGTCTACTCCTCATTTTGATGGTAAACGTGAAGGAATTCTTAATGACTCAAAAGGGATTCAAATGGGGATAAAAAGCAACTCGAAACAATCGCCATATCGAATTGACGACTTGATGGAAAGGGAAGACATGGAGAGATAGGATCAGATCATCAACAAACCAAAGGATAAATAAAATGATTAACACCCTAGCGTTTTGAGCTGCAAACCATCAATGTTTATGTTTATTCCATTTGTTAAACAAAGGAATGCGTGATTCTTGCATTAGAGGAAATCCTAATTATAAGGGAGGCAATAGATATGGCAAAAAAGGATAATAAAATACTCGTCCCCAAAGCGAGGGAAAATTTATATCATTTAAAGGGGCAAGTAATGAAGGCAAAGGGTTATAATGTTACTGACCCGCACAATGCAAAATATGAAATTGCCAAAGAAGAAGGAATCCCCCTAAATAAGATGTACAATGGTCACCTCCGTTCCAAGGAAGCTGGGAAAATCGGAGGTCCCATTGGCGGTAATATGGTGAAAAAGATGGTCAAAATAGCACAAGAAAAAATAACGCAAAAATAAATTCCATCCGCTGGTTCCTAAATAAGAACCAGCGGATGGAACTACTGATTGTCTTTCGATTGTTGATTTTTCGTTCTCACTACCTCCATATTCGTGTCACTATAAATACCAGTCCCATGTCCTCCTGTTGTTTTAGCAAGTATTTCTTTGACTTCGTTATAAGACAAGCCTGAACGTTCATTTTGACGTTTTACTGCGTCAATATTCGTTCCTGCTACAGTAAACGTATCATTATTATTTTTGTTTTCCTTCATATGAAACACCTCTTTTTAATTTTCACTTACTTTTTCCAAAGAGGCAATTTTTCATCCAAAAATCTTAATTCAATGATCTCTCTGATATAATAACACCATCTTCATCCACATATACATAATCTCCCGGTTTCCATTCAACCTCGCCAAAGGTGACCGAAACATCCCTTTCGCCTTTTCCTTCTTTCTTACTTTTTAATGGGTTGCTTCCCAAAGCTAGCACTCCTACATCCATTTGAGCAAGATCCGCTGTATCACGTACACACCCATTAATAATAATTCCCTCTATTCCACGAGTCACTGCAATAGCTGCTACACGGTCACCAAGCAGGGCACAGTTTTTAGAACCTGCACCATCGACAACAAGGACATGGCCTTTTGGGATAGCGTTTAAAGCTTCTTTAACCAATACATTGTCTTCTAATACTTTTACAGTAGCGATAGGTCCACAAAATGCTTGCTTTGCTCCATATGATTTGAATTCCTGTTTGCAAATTGCTAACTCTTCCGAAAATTCATCACATAAATCTGTTGTTTTAAAAGACATTATCTACACCTCTTCCATAAAATATGAAATATACATACATAATAATGGAACAGTAGGACCAATGACAAGCAATCCGGTGAAAACGATCAGCCTCTCATAACGAAACAATCGATTATCCAGATTTACTTCCTATTACCAAACACAACCCTACTCTTATTAGAAACGATTATAAACTGTTTGACAATTTTGTGAACGAAATAAATGATTTATTAGCTGTTCCAGGATTTAAACATCGTTTCTTCACTTGCAGGATAATAAATAATCCCCAAAATAGGCCAAGTGTAACGTATGCTCCGTGCGTACCTAAAGTTGTTAACAGGCCTGCCATGACAGCACGGGGAGCAAAAATCCTATGCAGTGTTATTTGCTTCATGTACTGAAATTAGATAAAAATAGAAAATGTTTAATCGATTAGAGGAAAGAAAAACATTCGATTTTATTATAAAATTTATTATTTCCCCTTGACCTTTCCGTTGCGTAAAGGTCTATGCTAATAATTGTTAGGAGGTAAGATCATGGAATATACAGTAAATCAGTTGGCGAAGTTATCAGGTGTGAGCGGCCGTACACTCCGATATTATGATCAAATCGGATTACTGAATCCAGCAAAATACAATGCATCAGGTTATCGTATTTACGGTACTGAAGAGGTTGATTTACTTCAACAAATTTTATTTTACCGTGAATTGGAAGTAAGCCTGGAAGATATTAAGGACATCATGAATCAGCCGACATTTGATCAAACTACAGCGTTAAAAAAACATTATAATGTACTAAAGAAAAAGCGTGACCGTCTTGACAAAATTATAGATACAGTTGAAAAAACCATTGAAAACAAAGAAGGAGGAACTACCATGAAAGACCAAAATAAATTTGAAGGCTTCAAAGAAAAATTGATCGATGATAATGAACGAAAATATGGTGACGAAATACGTGAAAAATATGGAGACGAAACGGTGGATGTAAGCAATGCAAAATTAAGAGGAATGTCCCAAGAAACATATCAGGCGATGACAGATTTAGAAAAAGAAATCTTTTCATTGCTCGAGAAAGCAGTTGAAAATGAAGACCCTTCCTCAGACATCGCACAAAAACTTGCTACAAAGCATAAAGAATGGCTTATGTATTCTTGGCCAAATTACTCCAAAGAAGCACACGCAGGTCTTGCCGAAATGTATGTCGCTGATGAACGATTCACTGCTTATTATGACAAAGTTGTGAAAGGCGGAACAGTATTTTTGCGCGATGCGATTTTAAATTACTTGGGTAAAAATTAATTTAAATCGCTGCAGGATAAATTAGCTAAATTGTGTAAGTAAGCGTGTGTAGGGCTCTTGCTTCACAATTTAGTTTTTTGTTATGAAAAAGCTAAGGATCATCACCAAAATAATATGGAGGGATATTATGACAATTAAGGGTACATCCTCTAGCAAAGAAAGTAACATACACGCAAATCAAGCGATGAAGGCAGGAGAAAAATGAAAATATTTGATTCACATCTACATATTATTGACAAGAGATACCCGTTGTTTGAGAATCATGGGTTCGTGCCTGCTTCTTTTACTCCTAAAGATTATTTACAAACAGTGAAAAATATAAATGTAATTGGAGGAGCAATTGTATCAGGTTCTTTTCAAGGATTTGATCAATCCTATTTAATTGATTCATTAAAAACGCTTGGTGATCATTTTGTTGGTGTGACACAATTATCCTACAACACACCGGATGAGGAAATCCTTGCACTTGATAAATATGGCGTAAAAGCGATTCGATTCAATGTTAATCGTGGAGGATCCGAGAATATATCACATTTAGATTACATGGCAAGAAGGGTGTATGAACTGGTAAATTGGCACACTGAACTATACATTAATTCCAATTCATTACCAGAAATAGCAACAACTGTAGAAAAACTTCCAGCGGTTTCCATCGACCATCTAGGTTTGTCAAAAAGAGGACTTCCAAATCTTTTATCATTAGTGAATAAAGGGGTAAAAGTTAAAGCAACTGGTTTTGGAAGAGTTGACTTTGATGTTGCGGAAGCTATCAAACAAATCTATTCTATTAATCCGGACGCTTTAATGTTTGGAACAGATTTACCTTCAACAAGAGCAAAGAGACCTTTTTATTTATCAGATATCGATCTGATCCATAATAGAGAAGCAAGAGCTAAGAAAGTTCTTTATAAAAATGCACATGATTGGTATTTTAAATAAGGCTAAGTAGGTTATCGTATTTTAAAAGAGAATGGCCCACCTTTATTCATGACTTCCTTTTCTTATAAAATGAATACGTTCCTTTTAAGGGAAGAAAAAAAGCTCTCTTTAAAGAGGCAAGTGACCCCGGAGCGATAAACAGAAAAAGTCTATCATCGAAAATATATAACACACCTGAATCTATTTAGGATCTTCAATCGAAGCGGACTTTTTGAATTCACACGTATTTATTCACATCTCTATTTTAGAATGATAATAGCAACGTGAGAATATCATTCTCATGTTGCTATTACCTGTGCGCCTTCCCGTTGTACAAAGATTCAATTTGCAAAATTGGCTTCTAAATCTTACAAAAGGTTATTGATTTCCTTTTTTCACCCATTCCGCTACAGTAACCGTACGTTTTGCTTGATGCTTTACCGCTTCCTCTACATCTTCAATCATTTTACCATCTTGACCAACTGTAACACTTGTGCCATACGGGTTTCCTCCTGCTTCAATTATAACTGGATCCGTATAACCAGGAGTCGCTATAATAGCACCCCAGTGCATCATAGAGGTGTACAATGATAAAAGTGTTGCTTCTTGGCCGCCATTCGGATTTTGTGCAGAAGTCATTGCACTTACAACTTTGTTAACGGTCTTGCCGCTTCCCCATAGCCCTCCTTGAATATCAAGAAATTGCTTCATCTGAGAAGCCATATTTCCAAAACGTGTTGGGGTACTAAATATAATAGCATCTGCCCATTCAATATCATCTGATGTCGCTTCTGGAACGTCTTTTGTTTCCTCTATCGTTGATTTCCATGCCTCATTTCCCTCAATGACAGATTGTGGAGCTAATTCTTGCACTTTGAGAATCTTAACCTCAGCACCTACCTCTTTCGCTCCTTCCTCAGCCCATTTAGATAATTGATAGTTTGTTCCACCCATACTATAAAAAATAACTGCTAATTTGACGTTTGACATGATTACATTCTCCTTTATGATAAAATCCTGAATAATTTGGATAAAGTACCCACATAGCTATTTTCTTCTTCTATTCCATTAAGTATACATTTTTAGATTAAAACTGTTCTTCCTGAAGTATATTTTAAGGGAAAATCCCCCTCCTTTTTATTTCTAAATAATATATTATGAATTCGAGGTATTTGGGTAAAAAAAGCCGGTTAGAGTTCCTCTGCATATAAACCTAGCTTTTTTAGCTGTTTAATTAGCTCATCTTTTTCGCTGTTATTTAGTCCAGCGAATATGTCTTGAATCGCTTCCTTATGTTTTGGAAAAATCTCATTCATAAGCTCTGTCCCCTCGTTTGTAATCACTGCATATGTCACACGGCGATCTCTAGGGCAGGGTTTACGTTCAATAAAACTTTTCTTTTCCAGTTTATCTACGACATACGTGATACTGCTGCTCGCTAATAATACTTTCGTTCCAATTTTCTGTATGGGTTGATCTCCTTTATGATAGAGTAACTCAAGCACAGCAAATTCCGTGGGATTTAGTCCGTACCTTCTTATATCTTCCTCAACGCGTTTTGTAATAGACTCCATGGCTCTGGATAAAACAACAAATAGCTTTAAAGATAAATCCTGTTCTTCAATATTGGACGATTGTTCCATGAAAGACACCCTTTCATTAATCTCGAATTCGAGATAATTATAAGACGAAATTTTGTTTCTGTCAATCATGAAAAGGGTTAAGTTATATTCCGTCAGCTAATGAAAATATCTGCCCCTTTCAGGGGGGAAAGACCGATTCATCCGCCCTTTACATTCTTGAAAATGGTGTTTTCTCGCCTAATAAAATAAAAGATATTAAACTTCCCCCTGGTCTATCTATAAATTATCTAATATACTAACTTCACCATTACTTGTAATCACCCCATAATGACAATGTCCTTTCCCGCATAAAATTAATTGTTTTTGTTCGAAATCATAAACGCAGTAAGGTTGAAGCTCGATCAAATCTTATAATTTTTTATATGCTTTTGTTTCTCTAATTAATTCTTTGTGAGATTAATAATATCACTATCCAATAAAGCGTCTCAGTGAATTGTTCTGAACGAACAAAAAATCCGTCCCTCCTACGTTTGGAGGGCGGATTTTTTAAATTTATGGATATTTTCTATTTTGCGTACTTTGAGGCTGTGAAGTTTTTTCCGTTGTAAACTTCGGAAACCCTGTTGCAATTGCAATCATTCCAGCTACTGCGAGCAGTACCGGATAGATGCAATATGGCATGATGGACACCGGTGAAATGGAGGCGATCCCAGCAACTGCCAGCAATTGTGCACCATATGGAAGAACCCCTTGAAAGGCACTCGCAAAAATATCTAGGATACTCGCTGAACGGCGCGGATCAACACCAAATCGTTCGGTAATTTGTTTGACTAACGGACCAACACTGATAATCGAAATTGTATTGTTCGCTGTTGATAAATCAAATGCGCTGACAAGTCCGGCAATACCGGCTTCGGCACCTTTTCTTGACTTTATTCGACTATTGATAGCGTTTAGTAGAAAGGCGATGCCACCGTTGACACGAATCAATTCAACCAATCCGCCGAGTAAAATGGATAATAAGGATAATTCTTGCATGCCGGCCATTCCTTCACCAAGTAAATTCAGAAATTCCATGCCATCAAAAGTACCATAGAAAAAACCAACTAACCCCACAAAAATGGTGCCTCCAATTAGGACATAAATTACATTGACACCAACGACTGCAAAAATAAGTACAGCAAGATAGGGCAATACTTTAATCAAGTCGTATGGATGGTCTCCGCCAATAGATCCGCTTGCATTCCATGTCAGGACACCAAAAATAACAGCAGCAACTATAGCGGTAGGCAGGGCGATAAAAATGTTAACTTTAAATTTATCGCTCATTTTGACAGCTTGTGTTCTAACAGCGGCGATGGTTGTATCTGAGATCATGGACAAGTTGTCGCCGAACATCGCTCCGCTGATAATGGCCCCCATAAATAATGCTGTACTTATGCCTGTTTGTTCAGCTAATCCAACACCGATTGGGGCAAGGGCAACAACCGTTCCGACTGATGATCCCATTGAAATAGAGATGAAACAGCCGATTACAAATAAACCAACAATGAGCAAGTTTTCCGGTAGAAAAGTCAGTCCAAGATTAACGGTTGATTCAACTGCACCGACACCTTCCGCGACCGAAGCAAAAGCGCCAGCTAATAGGTAGATAATAACCATTAACATGATGTTTGGGTGACCTGCCCCTTTTGTCAGGTGATCGAGTTTATCTTTAAAGGTCATTTTTCTGTTCATGAACAGTGCGACTAATACAGCTATAAAAACCGCAACAAGCACTGGTAGTTCATAAAAATCCCCATTGATCACACCAGAACCGATAAATAAAATTAAAAAGATAAAGAATGGTAATAATGCCAACGCATTACCTTTTTTAATGCTTGATGAATTCATTTCTATCTTCCCCTTTAATGTAATGCTATTTTGTGAATGACAAGGGTTTGTTTATAGATCTTTTACCGTGTCTTTCAAAATCTTACAACGTATAAAAAATCAGTATAAAAACAAAAAACCTTCCGCTTTGGAAGGAGTTAGTCTAAACACCTTATCTTCCAAAACGCTTGAAACGCGATTTGCTGGAATTGGCACCTTGCATTTAATTAAAACAGGTTGCCGGGCTTCATAGGGCCAGATCCCTCAGCCACTCTGGATAAGTTTGTATGAAATTTGTATGATAGATAGTGTAGTATAATATTGCGAAAGTGTCAATGAATTTGTGATTTTTTAAAAATCTATGAAACATATCATAAATCGATGAACCCTTCGAATTAAACAAATGCACGGAATTAGCTACGCATGAAAAGCAATATTATTCAAATCTAAAAAAAGATTATGAAGGAGATCAAAAATTTTTAGTATTGCTAAGAAATTTATCAATGAGTGTACTATCCCTATTGATTTAAATATATGGTATACAGCAACTGGTAAGAAATTAAAGATCCAATTCTTCAGTTAAAACGACCAACAATTAGATTTCCTCCTCAAAAGACAAGTTTATTGGTTCATCCAATAACTCCGATTGAATCTCTAGATTTGTTGTCGGTACATCTTCTTCTACTTCTTCAAAGGTAAACTGATCCACCCACACTTGCCCATGCCCTGATAAAATAATGCCAAACGCTATAACGGAACTGCCTGAAGGAACGTCTAAAACAATCGAATACCGGTTCCAGTTCGTATTTCCTTTTATTGGGCGATCACTCATATTATCGAACTGTAATATATCATCGGAGACACCATCTACTCTCATCCACATACTAGAAAAGGACCCTACATCTTTCGTTTTTAGGAAACAAGAAAGTCTAATGCGTTTCCCAATAAACTTATCCGCTTTAAATTGCTGCATCATTGTGGCAAAATTTGTTTGATCAAGTACTGTTTTAGATTTTAAGTAACCCGACGCTTTCCCTTGATGAACAACTTCGCGATCAATTCCCATCTCATAATTAAACGGATCAGATCCGCTTAAAAACCATCCTTTTACTTGTTTATTCATATAAGATTCCTCCTTATTTTCCATCATAACTGACATTAGCCTTCGATATTGCCCAGGCGGCAAACGATAATATTTTTTGAAGGCTCTTGTAAAAGCCTCTTGAGATTCAAAATAATAATAAAATGCTATATCAAGAATCCGTTCGTTGGTGTAGAGTAAAGCCGCTGAAGCATTTGCCAAACGTCGCATCCGAATGTACTCAGTAATAGACGTGCCAATTACTGAACAAAATATTCGATGAAAATGAAATTTAGAAAAGCCCGCCTGCTTCGCTAAATCATCCATCGTTAGTGATTCATGTAGGTGATCTTCGATATAGTTAATGGTTTCATGAATAATGTCTTCATAATGCATGGGGTCCCTCCCTTTATTAATAGAATAGCAAAAAGAAAAGGAAACTTTTTGATTATTTTTGCGAAAAATCACATTTACAGAGATGTATCAGCTTTTCTAAAATTTTTATCGTCCATTAAAAATTTTGTGCACAATTCAGCGTCAAAGATCATAGGCTATATATAGGAGCAGTTTTCTATACCGCAGAAAAGGTTGGATGTGCAAATATGAAAAACGGTACCGATAACCACTATTGGTTTCAAAATCTACAAGAAAATCGAATGTCATTTGAACAAGTCTTTCATCATATTGTAAAATTCATGCATTCTGAACCATATGGCAATTACCGATTAATGGTAGGCACGGATTCTCAAGTACATCAAAAAATGACCCTCTTCATAACTGGAATTGTCATACTAAACAAAGGAAGCGGTGTATGGGCATGCATTAGAAAAGTGATTATTCCGTGGAAAATGCTGCATCTTCATGAGCGAATTTCATACGAAATGTCCTTGTCTGAGGAGATTGTTTCCTTATTTACTGAAGAAAGAAAAAAACAGTTAGTCAATATCGTCCTTCCTTATCTTTATCAAGGAGCTTCATTTTCAATAGAAGGTCATATTGATATTGGAGCTGGTAAAAGGAATAAAACACGTAAATTTGTTAAAGAAATGGTTACAAGAATGGCAGCAATGGGAGTCGAACCAAAAATTAAGCCGAATGCCTTTGTAGCCTCTAGCTATGCAAATCGTTATACAAAATAAACAATTCGATAAAAATGTTCCTTCCTACAAATACAGAGATAACGATCTTCTTATCTTTGAATTCATCTAACGAAGGAACATGCGTACATTTTTGTCTCATGAAAAAGTTTAAATTCGATTGTCAATTGCAGATTTACATATACAGCAAAGAAGGTATAAGCCTCTTAAATTGATCGTTTCATAAATATGTTTTGTATACGTGAATAACTTCAAAAACCGCACGCTCAGCTGCTTGAAGTGCTCCTTCAAGATGTCCCCCAAATTCAGAAGAGGTTTCTGTACCAGCAAAAATGATCTTCTTCTCCCACGCAGTAGTATTCGTCGGTGGACCGTATTTTGGAAAAGCTTTAAGCGGTTTAAAATCGGCGTCAACCGCAGTTTCGGGATCGCTGGACCAATCTTTGTATAGGAGTGAAATTGGTTTTTCAGCGGAAGGCCCAAAGAGCCGCGTTAACTGATCAACAACAAGCTTGAGAACTTTCTCCTCACCTAGTTCATGCCGAATCTTTGCAGGTATCCCAAAGAAACCAAAGAGAGCACCGTAACCTGTACCGGATGATGCATCGTGGATCTCCTGCAAGGGGCCGCCCCAGCTCATTACCTGGCCAGAAAGTCCATCATCTCGCCAAAAGGGGCGATTATAAATCGCAACTGCCTTGGCCTGTCCCGCCATCCATGTAGGCTTGTCCATTAAGTTCGACGTAAGCTTGGCAGGGAGAGACGGCGAGAATGCTATACGTTGTGCCACTATTCGGGGCGGTAATGCTAAGATAACAGCTCCTGCACGTATACTTTCCTTTTTTCCATCGGCGAGGTCTGCTTTGAGGGTGATCGCTCCTTCTTCATCCATACGAATTGCCGTTACACACGTGTCTAATTCGACCGTGCCATGAGGAAGAGTAGCCGCTACGGCGTCAATGAGAGACTGAATACCCCCAATGAGACGCACCGATTTTTCAACAGCTCCTTGTGGTAACACGTGTCGCTGTACGGGGGCATTTTGAGATTGCTCAAATAGTATTGCTCCTTCGGTGTATTGTTCGAATGTCCTTAAGTCGAGTTCCCTGACAAGACTGGAGATAACAGGCTCATGTTGCGGCCAAAACCATGTTGGTCCTAGATCAAACTTGCCGAGATCAGGCCTGTCCGCGGGCGCCTTACTTAAAACTCTACCTCCAATTCGTCCTCGCGATTCTAAAACTTTGCATTCGATGCCTTGTGAAATAAGCATAGAGGCAGCACGAAGACCACTTAAGCCAGCCCCAACGATTATAATAGGATTGTTCATTTTCTTACCTCCAGTCGTTCTGAGTTTACCCCATTCAATACAAATAGAATAAACTCGTTTAATAATAAAAGAAAATATTATGCATTTTTCGCAGTTTTTTATAATTGATTAAAAAATAATCGATTCGCTTGTTGAAGAATGGTATCCTTTAGCTGAATAAAAATCCCATTATGAATGGCGAGATGATAAGTAATACAGAAATTATAATTAGTGCCAATGAAACTTTCTTTGGAAGTGTTGCCCTTCCCTTTCCTTTATACCAACCAGAAAATTGCAGCTTATTTCTATATAAAACAAAAAGTAATACTACTATTGCTAATGCACCAAGCCAAGAATAAGTTTCAGTCGCTTCATTAATTGTATAAATGTTTCCTATAATCATCCATCCCACTCCACCAAGAAGTGCAAATATAACAATAATACGGAGCAGCTCAAATAATGTTCTCATTTCTAATTCTCCTATCTTAAAAAGGCACTGAACCCCAGAACCTGTTTGTTATGAATATGGATAATTCCTATAACTCAACTTTTAGGCCTCTATTCCCTTCCACAAGAAGTGTTCGGTAGTAATTTTCTTCTTGCCATGCCCCAAAAACTTTATTAATGATGTAACCAATATCTTTCAAAAACAAATATTCACAATTCATTATATCTAATATACGATTTTAAAGTATAAAATGTAAACAAAATTAACATGTAAATATAAATGTCTATTTCTTTATACAGATTACCTCATAAATGTCTACTAAATATGTTTTAGTAAAAAAGTAATTTTATCCTACTTAATCATTTATCTACTTATTTAATATAAAAATTTCTGAAAATTAATTAAAGTGGGATTTTGGAATAAAAGTTGCATTTTATATGTTAAAAAGGAGGGGTTACTATTTTGAATTAAATTATTCTATCTGTATGGGAATAATATTGATCACATTAAAATGATACTTATTCAACGACAAATGTCATGACATGGACATAGTATAATTATCTAGGAGGGTTTTGATGGAAGCTTCGGTGAAAGACTTACCTCAAGGAAAAAA
>NZ_JFBD01000038.1 GCF_000709085.1 Virgibacillus alimentarius
AAGAACATAATCTCGATATGCGATTAGTTGAGGCAGAATATACATTTGATCGAAATAAGGTTATTTTTTATTTTACAGCAGATGGTCGTGTTGATTTTCGTAACTTAGTTAAAAATCTGGCAGCCTTATTTAAGACGCGTATTGAACTGCGTCAGATAGGGGTTCGCGATGAGGCGAAAATGCTTGGTGGGATTGGACCATGTGGTAGAATGCTATGCTGTTCTACCTTTTTGGGGGATTTTGAGCCTGTTTCTATTAAAATGGCAAAGGATCAAAATCTATCGCTTAATCCAGCAAAAATATCTGGTTTATGTGGCCGCTTAATGTGTTGCTTGAAATATGAAAATGATGATTATGAAAAAGCAAAACGTGAATTGCCTGATATCGGGGAAAGCATTAAAGTCCCATTTGGAGATGGAAAAGTAGTAGGCCTAAACATTCTTGAAAAACTCGTGCAAATCGAAATTCCAGACAAAGAACGGGTAATTGAATACACACTGGATGAATTAATCGATGAAGGAATTATTTCAGCACAAGCCACAGAATAGTGGGGTGTAAATAGCGTGAATAAAAGGCAAATCTTTGATCAGGTATCAGATATGGAAAAACAAATAGGCGAGTTATATGAGCAATTAGGTGATTTAAAAGGAAAGCTAGCAGAGATGTTGGAGGAAAATCATCGCCTTGCTATGGAGAACCATCATTTACGCAATCGTCTAGATAGCAATATAGAACAAGAGGAAAGCAGTAAGCAAAAAAAGAAAGCCGAGGTACCAGGTGAAGGGTACGACAACTTGGCTAGAATATACGAAGAGGGATTTCATATATGTAATATTCATTTTGGGAGTCCCAGACAAGATGAGGATTGTTTATTCTGTCTTGAATTTTTAAATAAAGCTAAATAAAATGATGGTGAGCTGTTTCAATGTCTTTCATAGGACAAGGGAACAGCTTTTCTTCCATTTGGTAATGCATAAGAAAGGATTCGACTATGGTACAGTTATTTGATGATGAACGTTTGGATTATTTATTAGCAGATGAGAGCATGCAAATTATTCAAAGTCCTTCTGCTTTTTCCTTTTCGCTTGATGCTGTTTTATTAGCTCATTTTACATATGTTCCTATTAAAAAAGGAAAGATACTTGATTTATGTTCGGGAAATGGAGTTATTCCGCTTTTGTTATCAAAAAGATCATATGCTCAGATAACCGGTGTTGAAATCCAGCAGCGTTTATTTGATATGGCACAAAGAAGTGTACGACTTAATCAGTTAGAAGGACAAATAAAAATGATTCACGGTGATTTAAGATATATGCAGCCTGAACTTGGGCAGAGCAGTTATGATGTAGTAACATGTAATCCCCCCTATTTCCCAACACCATCAAAAACAGAGCATAATAAAAATGAATATTTAACGATAGCCAGACATGAGGTCTTCTGTACGTTAGAAGAAGTTGTAAAGGCATGTAAACTTTATGTGCGTCCAGGAGGTAAAGTAGCGATGGTACATAGACCAGGCAGACTTATTGATATTTTAACGTTATTTCGTGCTTATAAACTCGAACCAAAGCGAATGCAGCTTGTCTACCCTAAAAAAGGGAAAGAAGCAAATATGTTATTAGTGGAAGGGATTCGGGATGGAAAAGCGAATTTAAGTCTTTTGCCACCACTCATCATTTATAATGAAGATAATACGTATACAAAAGAAGCTGAGGATATTATTTATGGAAAATGAGAAACATATTGTTTATATTTTAAAGTGTAAAGATAATACATTATATACTGGCTATACAAATCATTTAGAAAACCGACTGAAAATGCATACGGAAGGAAAAGGTGCCAAGTATACACGCGGGCGAGGGCCATTCCAAGTAATGTTTATAGAAAAATTCCCAACAAAAGAAGAAGCAATGCAAAATGAATACAAAATAAAAAAGCTTTCTCGTCAGGAAAAACTTCAATTAATTGAGGACAAGGTGAAAGAGTGATAAATCATGCAGATACAAAAAAGCTTTGATACACAGAACGTAGAAGGGACTTTATATGTTGTACCAACTCCAATTGGAAATCTGGAGGATATTACATATAGAGCATTAAAGACACTCCGGACAGTTGCGGTTATCGCGGCAGAAGATACGAGGAATACAAAAAATTTACTGCGCCATTTTGAAATTAAAACTTCGTTAATCAGCTACCATGAACATAACAAGAATGAGCGAAATAAACAATTACTGAATCGATTGAAGCAGGGAGAGTCAATTGCAATTGTAAGTGATGCTGGTATGCCGGCTATTTCTGATCCTGGTTTTGAATTAGTGCAAGCAACTATAGAAGCAAATCATTCTGTTGTAGTCTTACCTGGGGCAAGTGCTGCCCTATGTGCATTAGTTGGCTCAGGATTACCAACCACTGAATTTTTATTCTATGGTTTTTTACCCAGAAAGAAAAAACAAAAAGAGAAAGAATTGCAACGACTGAAATTTTTACCAGCTACATTGCTTTTTTACGAATCACCATACCGTTTAAAGGGGACATTAAATGTTCTTTATCATCAGTTTGGTAACCGACAATTGGCTGTTGCGCGCGAATTAACGAAAAAATTTGAAGAATATAGTCGTGGTACACTGGAAGAAGTGATAAGTTGGGCTGATAAACAAGAACTTAAAGGTGAATTTTGTCTCGTTGTAGAGGGGTGCAATAATGAGGAGGAACAAGTAGAAGTTTTATGGTGGGGTCATTTGTCCGTAAAAGCTCATGTAGAAGAATACATGGAAAGCGATAATATTTCCAGTAAGGAAGCGATTAAAAAGGTTGCTACTGATCGAAATATAGGGAAACGTGAGGTATACAAAATATATCATATTGAATAAAGTAAAAGGGATTAACGTGGTTTTCCAAGCGTTGATCCCCCTTTAGTATTTTAAAATTTTCACATCGTATTGATCTATTGAAGAAGTTTTCTTCAAAAACTAACGCTCTATTTTTTGTTGCAGTTTTTTTATTTCTTTTACTAAATTTTCTGCTCCCTCAGGACTAAGTACTAGTTTGCCATTAGCTAAAGTCATGTTGTTTTCAGAGGTATTTCCCGTAATTTGACAAGTCATGTTTGGTGTGTATTTCTTTAAAATAATTCTGTCATGATCCACATATATTTCCATTGCATCTTTTTCGTGGATATCAAGTGTACGACGTAATTCCATTGGAATGACGACTCGACCTAATTCGTCAACTTTCCGTACAATTCCAGTCGATTTAATATTTATCTCCCCCTCAAAAGATTAAGGTGGGAATAGACCCACCTTTACCAATTTTAATAGAAATATTCGACATAAGCTTATGACATATAGTACCAACGTTTGATATATGTGTCAATGCCTTTTATTAAATATTAAAACAAATTAGAAAATTGTTTGTCACCCAGTTTAGGTAGAAAAGGAAACGAATATGGCAATGCTATGTACCGGTAATTTAATGATTATTAACCGTACATGATAAGATAATGGAAATCTTATGCTAAAATAGCTACAATAGAATTAGCTTTTATTTGTTAGGTATGTCATTGGAAGCGGAAAGAGGAGGTAAAACATGTCAGACGAAAGAAACACATTTTATATTACCACCCCTATTTATTATCCAAGTGGTAATTTACATATTGGACACGCATACTCTACCATTGCTGGGGATGCCATTGCCAGGTATAAACGTATGCGTGGTTTTGATGTTTATTATCTGACCGGAACAGATGAGCATGGTCAGAAAATACAACGAAAGGCAACAGAAAAAGGCGTAAGTCCGCAAGAATATGTCGATAATATGATTATTGGCATTCAGGACCTATGGAAAAAATTAGAAATATCTAATGATGATTTTATACGGACAACAGAAGAACGTCATAAAAAAATAGTGCAGCAGATATTTGACCAATTTGTAAAACAAGGTGATATTTATTTAGATCAGTATGAGGGATGGTACTGTACATCTTGCGAATCATTTTTTACAGAAAGACAATTAGATGATGGGCATTGCCCAGATTGCGGCGGCCCGGTTGAAAAGGTAAAAGAAGAATCATATTTCTTTAAAATGAGTAAATACGTGGATCAGCTTATTCAGTATTATGACGAAAATCCAGAATTTATCCAACCGGAAAGCCGAAAAAATGAAATGCTTAATAACTTTATCAAACCAGGTCTAGAGGATTTAGCAGTGTCTAGGACAACTTTTGACTGGGGCATTAAAATACCGGGAGATCCTAAACATGTCATTTATGTTTGGATTGATGCATTAAGTAATTACATTACAGCACTAGGCTATGGATCTGATAATGATGAGAAATTCAAAAAATACTGGCCAGCGGATGTTCACTTAATGAGTAAGGAAATTGTGCGTTTCCATACCATTTATTGGCCAATTATGTTAATGGCATTAGACCTGCCACTACCTAAAAAAATATTTGCACATGGCTGGATTTTAATGAAAGATGGAAAAATGTCCAAATCGAAAGGAAATGTTGTTGACCCAATTCAGCTGACAGATCGATATGGACTTGATGCATTGCGTTACTATTTATTGCGTGAAGTACCATTTGGGTCTGACGGTGTATTTACCCCGGAAGGTTTTGTGGAGCGGACAAATTATGATTTGGCAAATGATCTAGGTAATCTATTGAATCGTACGGTAGCAATGATTAAAAAATACTTTGATGGCGAAATTCCTGCTTATAAGGAAGCTGAAACAGATATTGATCAATCCCTTGAGACTTTTGCAAAAGAAACAGTCGGTAAGGTGGAAGAAGCGTTAGAAAATATGAAATTTTCTGTAGCACTCTCATCCCTGTGGCAATTGATCAGTCGAACGAATAAATATATTGACGAAACAGAGCCATGGATACTTGCAAAAGATGAAAGCAAGAAAGAGCGTTTAGGAAACGTGATGGCTCATCTGACTGAATCACTAAGAATTATTGGCGTAATGCTTCGTCCATTCTTAACGGAAACTCCGATAGAGATCTTCAGACAATTGGGTATCGAAGAGGATTCCCTCAAGGAATGGAATAGTATATACAAGCTTGGACAAATGAAAGTAGGGACGTGTGTACAGAAAGGAAAACCGATATTTCCGCGTTTGGATGTAGAAAAGGAAGTTCAAGCCATTAAAGATATGATGAAGAAGCCAGGACAGGAAAAACAAAAGAAATCGGAAGAAGAAAAACAATTAATCGATTATGAAGCCTTTATGAAGCTGGATATGCGTGTAGCCGAAATACTAGAGGCAGAGAAAATGAAAAAAGCAGATAAACTCATCAGACTGCAGCTTGATATTGGGGATGAAAAACGACAAGTAATCTCAGGAATTGCTGAGCACTACAAGCCGGAAGATCTAGTTGGCAAAAAGGTGATCTGTGTAACCAATTTAAAACCTGTCAAACTACGCGGCGCACGATCAGAAGGAATGATTCTGTCTGGTGAAGATGAAAATGGAAAACTGGTACTCACCACAGTGGAAGAATCACTGCCGAATGGATCTGTTGTAAAGTAAGGAGCGAGGATAGCGTGTTATTTGATACACATGTACATTTAAATGCAGACCAATTTAATGAAGATAAAGAGGAAGTTATCAACCGGGCATTTGATTCGGGAGTAAAGCATATGGTTGTTGTTGGTTTTGATCGCAAGACGATTCCACTAGCTCTTGAAATTGCTGAGCAGTATGAGACGATTTACGCTGCTGTAGGCTGGCATCCTGTTGACGCAATTGATATGACGGAAGAAGATTTAGCTTGGATAGAGTCTTTATCAGAACACCCTAAAGTTATCGCACTTGGTGAAATGGGTTTGGATTATCATTGGGATAAGTCGCCAAAAGATGTACAAAAGGAAGTGTTTCGTAGGCAGATCAGGCTTGCTAAAAAAGTGAATATGCCGATTATTATTCATAATCGGGAAGCAACTGAGGATATCATTGAAGTTTTAAGTGAAGAAAATGCCGGTGAGATTGGCGGCATTATGCATTGTTACAATGACTCAGCAGAATATGTGCAAACATTTCTTGACATGAACTTTTATATCTCACTTGGCGGGCCTGTCACATTTAAAAATGCCTCGCTACCTAAAGAGGTAGCAGTTCAAGTGCCGCTTAACCGTTTATTAATTGAAACAGATGCTCCATTTTTAGCACCGCATCCAAATCGTGGAAAAAGAAATGAACCTGCATACGTAAAATTAGTTGCAGAAAAGATCGCACAGTTAAGGGAAATGAGATTTGACGAGTTAGGAAAGATCACAACAGAAAATGCTTTTGAATTGTTTAATTTACACTAAAACGGCAGTTGTTTGCTGTTAACCTTTCGAAATAAAGAAATCGAATTGATGACTGCTGAGAATATTACGTTATAATAAATGCTCTTACCATGCTATGATGGTAAGAGCATTTTATTTTTGATCCGGAGGAGTAAATCGTGAAAATTAAAGAAGTAATTGTTGTGGAAGGTCGAGATGACACAGCTAAAGTCCTTCAAGCGGTAGACGCTGATACCATCGAAACAAATGGCTCAGCAATTAATCAATCTATTTTAAAACAAATACAACATGTAAAAGATAAACGTGGTGTTATTATTTTTACAGATCCGGACTATCCTGGAGAACGCATCCGCCGTATCATCGATGAGGCAATTCCGGGCTGTAAGCATGCTTTTTTACCGAGGGAAAAGGCAAGAGCAAAACATCCAAGAAATAATAGTTTAGGAATAGAACATGCACCAGTGGAAGCGATTAGACAGGCACTTTCAGGTGTGTATGAACGAATGGAAAATGAAGATAATGAGATTGATAAAAAGGATTTATTAGCTTATGGATTAATTGGAGGCGCTAATGCAAGCTCGCGAAGGAAGCGAATAGGTGAAATACTGCAAATCGGACATACAAATGGAAAACAGCTTCTCAAGCGGTTAACTATGTTTCAAATTACAAAACTGCAGTTTGAGCAAGCGGTAAGACAAATACTACAGGAGGAAGAGAATGAGGAATAAAAAGTATATTGCTACTCCTACTAGAACAAAGGAAATTCTCAATAAATATACCTTTTCTTTTAAAAAAAGCCTGGGACAAAACTTTTTAGTTGATGTTAATATTCTCGAAAATATTATTGCATGTGCTGGTATTAGTAAGAATTCCGGAGCTATTGAAATCGGACCGGGTATTGGGGCTTTAACAGAGCAATTAGCTGTTCATTCGGAAAAAGTGATTGCGTATGAAGTGGATCAGCGATTATTGCCTATTTTGGATGAAACACTTGTTGGTTATCCGAATACGCAGATTATTCATCAGGATATTTTGAAAGCAGATGTTAAAGCTGCAATCAGCAGCCATTTTCAGCCTGACCAGGATATTCATATTGTCGCTAATTTGCCTTATTATATTACGACGCCTATTCTTATGAAATTGTTGCGGGAGAAACTGCCTGTCTCAAGCATTACCGTGATGATTCAGAAAGAAGTTGCAGATCGTATGGCTGCTAAACCAAATACAAAAAACTATGGTTCCTTAAGTATTGCCGTACAATATTATACAAATGCTAAGGTTGCCATGCATGTTCCTAAGACAGTATTTATTCCACAGCCAAACGTTGACTCAGGGGTTTTAAAACTTACGATTCGAAAAGAGCCTCCTGTTCAAGTGGCTGATGAAGCATTTTTCTTTACAATCGTCCAGGCATGCTTTGCCCAGAGACGGAAAACATTACGTAATAACTTATCAAATTATTTTAAAGAGAGTTATCATAAAGAACAAATTAATGAAAGACTAGAAAAAGCTCAAATTGACGGTTCAAGACGTGGTGAATCACTTTCCATGCAGGAATTTGCAACCTTGGCCAATACATTTTGAAAGTAAAGAGATTGAGACATGTGTAGTGACTTTAATTTTATCAGAAGGTGTCCTTTTTGTTTACAAACAAGCATATTAAAGCCCTTTTCATATCTAGTTGACTGGAACGAAAGGCAGGCGGCTGACTCCCTCAGAGAAAGTTGATGTAACAACGTTTAGAGGTGTTTTAAGTTTCTAAAAAAATATTTTTTTGTTTAGTTCATCGGAATGCTTATCCATTGAATCCCATATTAGGAATAAAAAGGAAATAAAGGGTTCGCTTCGCGGTATTAGTTTGGTAAAAACTAACATTTACTCGATATTTGATGCACGTTCTATCTCTGCTCATTTATGAGGACGTACCCTCCCATGTCTCTTGGCGTCATGCGCTTACATTCCTTCGTTCGGTCTCATCATAAGGCAGAGGCCGGCATCAAGGCATATTATGAAAAAAAGCTCTTAGAAGGCAAACATTATAATGTGGTGTTAAGCCATGTAGCGAAGAAATTAATTAGAGTCATATTCCATTTCATGCGGACAGGCGAAATT
>NZ_JFBD01000039.1 GCF_000709085.1 Virgibacillus alimentarius
TCAGTTGATCTGCATCCACAACCACAAGCTATCATCTATATTCTTGACATACTGGTTGTTTTGTTCAGTTTTCAAAGAGCAAATTGTTCTCCGCCGTTCAAAATGGCGACTTTATTAATATATCATTCTATCATTTTCATGTCAATAGGAATTTCAAAAAATCTTTTTCAAATCAACCTATCCGCTCATTACTTATTAAAATAGGCTAGCGAATTAAATTTTGACATATTTTATAATGATGAAAGAATGTTTATTCATTTTTTCTTTTTCGTAAATAACCACTGTTTTTAACAGCGGAATTCAATAATACAACCATCAAGAGAAATAGTCAACCACTTTTCTATTCCAAAATAACCCAAATCAAAAAACGATTGCACCATAAACATTCTTTCGAAGACTTGTACATTGGTTCCATTCGTTGAACTACTCCCACTTTCACTTTGTTTAAAAGTGGAAGATTCCTGCGAACACCAGTGTAACCATGGAGCAGGCTCCACCCGTAGTCCCTACGGTGATGGCGACAAATTTTGCACGGTGGATTACCACACATTCTACTTTAGCTTGGTTTTCGCAACTTCGCTACGTATGGGGTAATTATTGCTTGGATATGTTACGTACCAAAACATTTCTTGTCACAACCTCATATTTATCACCCCCTATTTTTGGCTATCCCTAGCACAAAATGGTAAAGGGAGTCTTCCCACCTGAAATGATAAATGCTAAATGATCGTGTTTCTTCCTTAATATTTTTAAAAACAAGAAACATTCGTCTAACTAAAACAATCAACCTGTGAAACTTGCAGAACTGACAGGCACCATCCCATTTATTTTTGAAATTTTTTCAATAATTGTTGACATTGATAATCATTCTCAATTATAATACAAACCAATGAGAATGATTATCATTATTAAATAGGAGGAGAAAAAGTGAAGAAAGTCTTAATCTTAATTATATTTTTAACGCTGTTATGCGCTTTGGCTGCATGCAGTCAGGAAAGTAACACGTCCACAGCAAAAGAGAAAGCCCAACAAACAGATGAAAAGCAAGAATCACAAACAAATACAATTGAAATTACCGATGCATCTGGGCAGAAGCTAACTTTTGAAGAAGCTCCAACATCCATTGCTACACTTGATTCTGGAGTACTCGATATTTTACAGGCACTGGATGCAAACCTAACTGGTCGCCCTACATCAAGCGGTCCGGCTGCTACAAAAAACGACAAAATCACAGAAATCGGCAACCCGCATCAGCCTAATTTCGAATTAATTGCAAAAGTAAACCCGGAAGTCTTGGTGGTCCCCATCAGCTTTAAGCAGTATGAAGATAAAATGAAGCAGCAAGGCATTCAACTGGTTTATACGAAAGCAAATTCCATCGAAGATATCCAGGATTCGATACATACATTTGGAACCTTGCTGGGGAAAGAAAAATCAGCGAAAAAAATCAATCAAAGCATTTCAGATAAGATTGACAAGATAAAAAACAGCGACGCTCCAAATGCTAGGACACTACTCGTATACGGGGCTCCGGGTACATATCTGGCAGCACTTCCAAGCTCCTTATCCGGTGATCTGCTTGAAAAAGCCGGTGGAAAAAATATTGCCGCCGATTTTCCAAAGGAAGAGAAATTTCCGCAATACGCCAGTATCAGTCCAGAAAAAATCATTAAGAAGAATCCTGAGATCATCATGCTAATCACCCACGGTGACCCAGAGGGAGTCAAGCAAGCATTTCAAAAAGAAATGAATCAAAATGCGACATGGAAAAACCTTGATGCAGTAAAAAATGATCGTGTCATTGTGCTTCCATCCCATTTATTCGGATCCAACCCCGGAACGAAGGTGGCAGAGGCACTGCAAATCATGCAAGAAAATCTCACTGAGGCGAACTAAAGATGGAAGTGATGGAGAATATCGTACAAAAAAACAGACATCCGCTCGCGAAAAAACGGACCATCGTCATCCTGACATGTGGCTTATTCCTAGTGGTTGCTTCTATCATGAGCCTAATGATTGGGCAAGTTTCATTTAGTTTGCAAGGCATATGGGATGGCATTTTTAGTAAAGAAGACTCATTGGCAAGGCGTATTGTGTGGGATTTGCGTTTTCCCCGTGTGTTAATTGGATTAATTGTAGGTATGTGCCTTGCTTCATCTGGTGCCATTCTTCAGGGGGTCATGCGCAATCCCCTTGCCGATCCGGGAATCATCGGTGTTTCATCTGGTGCTGGTATTGCTGCTACAGTCATCATGATTATTTTTCCGGCGTACATTGCGCTGGTACCACTTGCCGCTTTTTTAGGAGCGCTTATTACCGCGCTTCTCATTTACATCCTTTCGTGGAAGGGAGGAACTTCTCCGGTACGGATTATTCTTGTCGGAGTTACTATTAATGCTGTGATTGGCGCGGCTATGAGTGCACTCATGATTTTGTATAGTGATCGTGTCCAATCCGTGCTTCCTTGGCTAGCCGGGGGAATCGCAGGAGTAGGCTGGAATCAGTTTGAGATGATTATTTACTATGCCATCGCCGCCCTTCTTTTGGCAATTTACGGCATCAAGCATATTCGTATACTCCGGCTGGGAGATGAAATGGCAAAACTGCTTGGACATAATGTGGAGAGAACCCGTTTTTTCCTTATTATATTAAGTACCTTACTTGCAGGCATTGCGGTAAGTGTCGCAGGATTAATTGGCTTTGTGGGACTGGTGGTACCGCATATTCTTCGCATTATGATTGGCGGGGATCATAAGTACCTTCTTCCCGCTTCTGCGCTTGGAGGAGGATTGTTGGTCGTCCTTGCCGATACGATTGCCCGGAGTGCTTTTGAACCAATTGAAATACCTGTTGGAATTTTATTATCGTTCCTGGGAGGTCCATTTTTCTTATACATGATTCATAGAAGGAGGGATTCATTTGCTTCGCACTAAAGATGTTTCATTTGAACATTCTGTGTCATTTCAGCTGAATGGAGTAAATTTGAACATCAACCAAGGAGAGATTGTCAGTCTTGTAGGCCCCAATGGATCTGGGAAGTCTACATTGCTACGACTGATTTCCCGGTTAATCAAGCCGAAAGAAGGCGAAATCATTCTCGATGGCAGCGTGATCGATTCAATGAAAAGCAAGGATGTTGCCAAAAAGCTCGCCATGCTCCCGCAGATGCAAGAGCAACAATCGGATTTAACCGTACAGGAACTGATTGAATTTGGCAGATACCCACATCGCAAATCTCACAGCAGGCTGGCAAGGGAAGATGAGGAAATTATTCAATGGGCCATAGAGGTGACAAATCTAACCAATTACAAAAACCGGATGCTGCATTCCCTATCCGGTGGAGAAAGACAGCGCGCATGGATTGCCCTTGCTATTGCCCAGCGCCCAAAAATCCTGCTACTAGATGAACCGACTACCTTTCTTGATATTGCCCATCAACTCGATGTCATGGAATTGGTACAACAATTAAATAAGCAATTTGGCATGACGGTACTTATGGTTCTGCATGATATTAATCAAGCTGCCCGGTACAGTAACCGCCTCGTTGTGATGAAAAATGGCAACATTCATTATGATGGTATTCCACAGTGTGTCTTGTGTCGTGAGATGTTCCAATCGATATTTCAGATTGATGCAACGATTCATAAACAAAATGGAAATACATTTTTCACCCCATTAAAATTGTAAAAGGAGATGTCTATATGAAACGAGAACCATTAAATCCTGAATTAGTAAAAGATTATATTATTGCTGCTCATGGAAATTTTGAGGAAGTAAAACGGCTCATTGAGCAGGAGCCTGCATTAATTCACGCGGTTATCAATTGGAATAAAGATGATTGGGAGAGCGGTCTTGGCGCTGCCGCACATACAGGGAACCGCGACATCGTCGAGTGGCTCCTTGAGCGCGGTGCACGAATGGATATTTTCGCTGCAGCCATGCTCGGGGAACTCGCGATTGTAAAAGGAATGATTGACCGGCAGCCAAGCGCACTTCATGCAGCCGGTCCACACGGCATTCCGCTCATTCGTCATGCAGAAATGGGCGGAATGCCAGCCACGCCGGTGCTAGAATACCTGCAAAAACAATTCGCTAAGGAGGAAATCATATGACAATGATCAAAGCAGTAAACACACTACGTATAAAAAAAGGAAGGACAGAAGAAATCCTTGCACGATTTAAAACACCTAAATCCGTACATACCTTTGAAGGGTTTGTTTTCATGGAAGTACTAAAGAAAGAAAATACAACGGACGATGAGGAGTTGCAAATCTGCACCACATGGAAAAGTCAAGCTTATTTTGATGCCTGGAGAGAAAGCAGAGCATCTGAAAAAGCCCATGCAGCAAAAAAGAAACAAGAGCAAAAATCAGAAGATAGCCCTATTCTTGGCTCCGAGCTTTCCATGTTCGAAGTCAGTATCCAACACGAACCAGCCGAATAAAAAACATGAAAATAAAGCAGCCATTCCCTTCTTGGATGGCTGCTTTGTTTCATTACTTATTCGAAAACGTTCAGGAAATGACAGGCATTCCTCTAAAGCAACGAGGCATCACGACCATTTTTTCTTTTTGTGGACGCTTATACATCCTTTTATCCTTTTACTGACATAAATTAATAGAGATAGCGCTAATTAGTTTTATAAAAAGGAGAGCTATTATGGATGAATCTAAACAGTATAAGCAATATGGTGAGTCGAAAGAGAAACCGGAGGAATGTGTAAAAGACGTTATAAGAAGAATTGTGAAAGTACAGGAGGAAGCGGAAGATCGTTGTGCGACAAGCTGTGAAAATTCGATTCGCCAATTACGAAAACCAAGTGCCGTTAATCCAAGTCATACCACAATTCCATTTATCCTTTATTGCGCTGACACGTGCAAGCCGTTCATGGGAAGTGGTGTATTTCAGGCTCCATTAGATAAGAAAGAGGATACCTTCTTTGGCAGTATCGAAACACCTATCTTTCGTGCAAAACGATTTGTAAAAGGCAGTGACAACTGTCTTCAGTTGGAATTGTTATTGCCAGTTACAGAATCACGTGACATTTTAATGCCAGAACTAGAGGATGACAGCGGTACGATTGCTCCATTTTTTCCGTCAGATGACCTCGTAATTGATTTCCAGGCAACGGGCATTTGCATCATCGTCAACCTAGACCATTTTCTAGGTATCACATGCCTGGATCCGATCACGCCAATACCATTTGAAGAAGCTCCTGAATCCCACAATACAGACTAAATTTCACAGAATAGATCCATCGCTTTCTTGAGGATTTGCATAGGCACATCTAGCCTTTTCTTAGCGTCTCCTAAGCCATAACGAAATCATTAAGACATTTCAGTGGGGGCTAAAGAAAGTCCCCCCTCAACTCTAGAAAAGTTCTTCTTTGTATGTGAAAAATTACAATCATTGAAGGAAGGAGGTTTACGATTGAAAGATATAACTGCTGTCCTCATGCCCTATTCCAGCAAGGCAATTCTTAATAAAGCGATCTTCTCATTAAAAAAAATCAACGCTAGAATCAAATCTGTTATCGTCCTGCAGGATCCAAATACCTCTTCCATCAGCATGTCTGAACATGATTGGCTGGATGAAATCAAACCCATTCCGGTCAATGGAAAGGATATAGGCGAAACAATTAATCATACCATCCAACCAATCGATAGTACGTATCTATTATTTCTTCAGGATAACGAATACCTCTCTCCTGCTGTACATGTGAATTCCCTCAATCTTGCTACAAAGCAAGTTTTAGAAACGCCCCATCATCAACCATTGCTCGTTAGGACTTCCTTTTTAAGAAAGCATAAACTACTCTCTCGTCTACAAGTACCATTTAAGGAGGCACTTTTTCCTGCCTGGCTTTCCAACGTGGATCGTTCCCTGATCACTTTTGAAGAGGGACTCATCAAACAAGCAAGAAAAAGTAATTCCACAAACACCATCCATAAGCAAAAAATGATCCAAAAATATCAGCTAGAAAATCAGGTGGAGCCACGATCCCCGACCGTGTCCCTACTTCTTTCCAATTATAATATGGAAAATTACGTAGAAATCGCAGTTGCCTCTTGCCTCTTGCAAAACGCGCAGCCGGATCAATTATTAATCATGGATGACGGATCAAGCGATCATTCCTATCACCAGCTACAAAAATGGCGGGACGGAGAAAAAGTACAGGTATTCCATAAAAAAAACGGAGGAAAAGCACGGGCTTTAAATCAGTTGCTGCCTTATGTTACATCTGACTTTATCTTAGAACTTGATGCAGATGACTGGCTTGATCCGGATGCTATCTCGGTCATAAAAAAACAATTATCTGATCTACCGGAGGATATTGTATTATTATATGGGAATTTAAAAAAGTGGAAGCAAGCAAAGGGCGACCTTCTCTTTAAAAGGATTGCAATGGGGAAGAAAGTAAAAGATAGAGCCGAATTGCTGGCTTATCGATTTCCACTTGGGCCGAGAATTTACCGGACCTCTTCTTTAAAAAAGATCGGGGGATTTCCGGTAATTGCATTTGAAAATGGAAGACTATATGAAGACGTGAGTGTGCTAAACCGTTTAATCAGAGACTGGCAGTTTCTATACTGCGATTTCACGGTTTATAATGTAAGGGAACATGAGAACAGCATTACGAAAAACAATCTTGCCAACTGGAAGGCATTTTTAAAGACACTCAAATAGGGAATTTTCTACCGGGGGGGCAGAAAATTCCCTTCTTTTATAATGGAAGGCCGTTTCGCGACTTGGGGTGATTCTCGCATGAATGGAACAGGTTATTGCGCGACTTGGACGACCAACTGTCGCTCGACCTGACCAGCTTTTGGTGCGGGTGGATCTTACTGCTTGATTCGCAAAAAACAGAAAGTTTTCTGTCCCTGCAGAAAACTCCAACTTAGCTGTTTTCTCCATTGTTTTCTATAAATTTATTCACCGTTGCAATGATGTGATTTTGGTTTTCATACGTTAACATCGGAAAGATAGGAAGTCCGAGTATCCGCTCAGACGCTTTTTCTGCAACTGGAAAGTCACCCTTCTTATAAGATAGATAGTGGAAAGCTTTCTGCAGGTGGAGGGGGACGGGGTAATAAATTGCGGAGGCAATTCCAGTATTTTTTAATTCTAAAGCAAGCTCATCTCTCCTGTCCAATTCAATGCAATATTGATGAAATGTGTGTTCACGACCTGTCGCTACATATGGTTTCTTCAGGGATGGGTGCAGATTTTCGGTGTATTTTCTCGCAATCTCTTTTCGGTTATGCAAGAAAACATCCAGATAATATAATTTCACAAGTAAAATTGCTGCTTGAAGTTCATCGAGCCTGCTGTTCATCCCGATGGAATCGTGACAATATTTCGTTTCGCTACCATGGTTTCTTAACTTCTTTATCCGCTCATCAACCTTTTTATGATTAGTTGTCACCATGCCAGCGTCTCCAAATGCTCCGAGGTTTTTGGACGGAAAGAAGGAGAAACAGCCAATATCACCGATTGCCCCGGTTCTTTTCCCGTCTGCTTCTGTTCCAATCGCTTGGCATGCGTCTTCGATGATCCACAAATGATGGGCTTTTGCGATTTTCATGATTTCTTTCATATTCGCAGCTTTCCCGTACAAATGAACGACGATGACTGCTTTTGTGTTTGGAGTAATCGCTTCTTCGAGTTTAAAAGGGTCCATATTATACGTTTCTTCTTCAATATCAACGAAAACTGGCTTTGCTCCTACTTGTGCAATTGTCTCTCCTGTAGCAAAAAATGTGAATGGGGTTGTGATCACTTCATCACCCGGCCCGACGTTCAGTGAAGCAAGGGACAACTGTAGTGCATCTGTTCCGTTTGCGACACCGATCCCATAGGAAGCTCCAACATAGCCTGCTACCATTTCTTCGAGTTTTTTTCCTTTTTCCCCCAGTATATAGTCCCCGCTATCTAAGACTTCGGTAATTTCCTCTAACAGAGGGGTTCGAATTAATCTTAATTCTTCCTTCAAATCTACCATAGGTATCCTGTCTGGCATTTTTTCATCTCCTTTATTCCCCGATACCTTCATATTTTATGCCAAGTCGGGTTATTTCTTCTTTATTTAATTTATTTCTCCCATCAAGGACGAGCTTGCAATTACGAAAATTTTCAAAATCAATCGTGCTGTATTCCTCATGAAATGCCTGCAGGATAACGATATCGACTTCAGACACAAATGATCCCTGAAGAGATAGGGAGTCAGCTCCATATTTTTGTACTTCACTTTCCGCGAAGTGCGGATCATTGACAAATACATTAGCTTTTTTCTCCTGAAGCTGCTCCATTAACAACAGTGTCGTTGATTTGGTCGCCTCTTTCACGTTACCTCGATAAGATAATCCTAGTATAAGGACATTTTTATCCTTTAACGTCCCAATCCTATCTTCCACCTTCCCTATTGCATAAGCGGCCATCCCGTCATTCATCCGTCTCGCTATAGGGGTTAGACCGCGATCCAGACCTTTATGAATAAAAAAGTATGGATAGATGGGGATGCAGTGGCCGCCCACACCGATGCCTGGCGCGTGAATATGAGAATAAGGCTGACTATTGCTTGCGGTGATAACTTCAGAAATGGAAATGCCTTTTGTTTCTGCAAACTTAGCGAATTCATTAGCGAGTGCAATATTCACGTCTCTGTAAACACATTCTGCAACTTTCGAGAATTCGGCGGTTTCTAAAGAACTGACTTCAATCAATTCACAGCCGATTGCTTTTTTATAAAATGTAGAAGCTAGTTCCAAGCTTTTCTCATCCAGTCCCCCAACAACTTTTGGGTAATTCGCTAAGTCCTGGATGATTTGGTTAGAATAAACTCTTTCAGGGCTGTATGCGAGATGAAAATCTTCTCCTAATTTCAGTCTGGAAACTTCTTCTATTTTCCTCCCGAATCGATTTCTCGTATCCCCCGGTGATAATGTCGTTTCAAAAATGACGAGGGAGCCTTGTTTGATTCCTTTTGCTATAGCTTCAACAGCCTGATCCATCCATTGATAGTCGATGTTATTTTGTATATCAACAAACACAGGAACAATTACAATGATAATTTCTGACTTTGCTACTGCATCCGCTGTCAGGCTAGTAGCTGATAATGTTTGATTTTGATGTGCTTGTAAGACGAGCTGATCCAGCTTTGGTTCATTTTTGATAGGCGATTTTCCTTGATTCACAGCTGTTACGACATCTTCGTTTATGTCTGCACCGAACACATTGTATCCATTATTGGCGAAAACGGCAGCTAATGTCAGTCCTATCTTTCCGAGTCCGACTACAGCTGCATTCGGCTGCGATGTACGTTGGTCTATCAACCTATTCCACCTCTTTTCTGCAGTTAGTAAGTTGATTCTATTACAATTTATGCTAGTGAGATCGAAATGATTGTACATCAAACTATCCAATCCATAAAAAACACTTTTATCCCGTGATAACGCCTTTTTTACAATTGTTTATAAACGGCAAAAAGCTTTTTTTCCATGTGCCCCCAGCTGTACGTAGTTTCCATAGCCTTTCGTGCACTTCGCCCCATTTCCATCACACGCTCTCTATTTGCATGCAAAAAAGAGATGGCTTCAGCATAATCTCGCGCAGTCGCTTGCAGCTTGCTTACAACATGTCCGCACCCGTAGCGCTGAATAAAGCTTTCCATATCTTTGCATTGATTGACTAACACAGGGACTCCATTATTTAAATAACTAAAAAATTTATTTGGCATGGCGAACCGATTGTTTAAGGAATGAAAAGCATCTAAATCCACCCACCCCATATCAGCGTCCCGCATGACACCCGGAATAGATTCATAGTTCACCCAACCGGTAAAAATCACTTTATCTTTTAAATGAGCTGGGATAGAAAGGCAGGTGCTTTACTCGAAACTTTTTCTCCGCCGATCATTTTGACTTTGAGATTCAGATTAAATTCTTGCTGACATAAGTCCAGTACATCCATTAATTTATGAAAACTTCCCCTTTTTGGACTAATGTTTCCTTCATATGCCAGCAAGAAGTCTGCGTCCGTTCCCTGTTTCAATTCGCGAGGATATGCTAATGGAGGTGAATTGTAAATGACTTCGACTTGGAGTTTTGGATTGATGGAAAGGTACCACGCTTTGATGGAATTAGATACGGTAATGACATAATCCACTTCGTTTAACATCTGCTCTAGTATTTGCGTTTTGATGTTTTTCGTTTTTTGAGCTTCATAACTTAGTGGATCAGGTTCCAGTTCATGGCTATCATAGATTAACTTGACCTGCTTTCCCTTTTCCGTAAGAGCACGCTTGACGCCGACCCCGGAATAAAGCGAAAAGAATTCATGCGCATGATAAATATCCGCTTCCTCAGCTATCCCCAGTGCTGTCAATGGATCCGTAAAACGCTCAGCGGTACCGGACTGCATGTTATAAAGCAGTGTTTTGATGTTTTTTTGCGGACAGATCTGTTCATATGTAACTACTTTAATTCCTTCATGGATAAATGTCTGCTTTTGAAAACAGTCCGTAAAAACACTGCCATCAACATCAAATAGATTTCCATTTTTTCGAGGGACAATCATTGTCATCTTATATCCTTGTTTCAGCAGGCTTTTTGCTTCTTTTTTAAAAATACGTGCATCAAGAAAGGGATGTTCCGACACTAAAAAACAAACATGCTCACCCATCTTTTCCCCCTCCTCTTCTGTAGGTCATATTCGTCCTTATCGAATTTATATTTAAAAAACAGAAAAAGAAGAACCAGAAAAGGTCCATAACGAATAGAATAGATTAATGATTTCATAGAAAGGAGAAAAAAATGAAAATCTTAACAGTTGTTGGAGCACGACCACAATTTATCAAGGCATGTATGATTTCTGATGTTTTAAAAACACGCGCAAACGCCGATGAAGTGATCGTACACACTGGACAGCATTACGATGATAATATGTCTTCCGTTTTTTTCAAACAACTAGAACTCCCAAAGCCAGATCATTACCTCGGGGTGGGTTCCGCATCGCCTGGAAAACAAATCGGCAGGATGCTGGAGAAACTCGAGCGTATCATGGTTTCCGTTCGTCCAGACATTGTCCTTGTATATGGAGATACCAATTCAACATTGGCAGGTAGTTTTGCAGCGGCGAATCTCCACATCCCCATAGCACATGTAGAAGCAGGGCTTCGAAGTTTTAATAAAAAAATGCCGGAAGAGCGAAACCGAATTCTTACAGACCATCTCTCCGACTGGCTATTTTGCCCAACTCCGGCAGCGGTGAAAAATTTAGGGCGGGAAGGAATCCATCGTGGCGTATACCAGACAGGAGATATTATGTATGACGTGCTCCTTCACTTTAAATCACGAGCACTCCAGCAATCAAACATCTTAAAGGAGTTGTCTCTTTCACCAAAGCACTACGATCTTACAACTATACACAGGGCTGAAAACACAGACGATCCCGGGCGCCTGAAAGCCATTTTGAAGGCGCTGCAGCAACTTAAAAGGAAGGTTGTCTTTCCTCTTCATCCAAGAACAAAACAAAAAATACAAGCATTTGGATTAACGCACATGATCAACCACCCTTCGATAAAAACGACAAAGCCCCTCCGTTACTTTGATCTGATCACCATTGCTTCAGAAGCAAATACGATTTTAACAGACTCCGGGGGTTTGCAAAAAGAATCATACATGCTAAAGGTGCCTTGTGTGACGTTAAGAGATGAAACCGAATGGACAGAAACAGTTGAAACCGGCTGGAATCACTTGGCAGGAGCGGATCCAAAAAAAATCATCCATACCGTTCAGGCACTAAAAATCCCGCAGGTGCATCCGCCTCTTTTCGGTGACGGAAAAACGGCTGAAAAAATCTGTACTATTTTGGAAAGAAGTTAGGGGAGAAGGTTGAGAATAGGAAGAGATCGGGTGTGCTACCTAAGATTGGATCATATTTTTCTCTTAGGATGAGCGTAGTTGCTCGATTTTAGGTGATTTGGTCATCAGAGCGCTGATTAGTGGCCATCTCTGCCTGTTTTAATATTTTTTAGACATCAAAACGCATATAGATGACCAATTTTCACGAAGCCGCCTAAGCAAAGGGAGAGGGTCTCCCCCTCCCACACTATAATTGTTTATAAATATCAATATAATCATCAATCACTTCAGCCGCGATATGGTGGTGTTTAATATACGCTCTTCCTTTCACCCCAAGTTCTTTCCACTGGGCTGGATTTTGTATTAATTTTTTTAAAACAGACTTAATCGTGTTAGGATGAGCGTTCACAATCGGAAAATCTTTTGGATACGCATCCACCAAGTCTTCCCTGATATAGCAAATCACCGGTTTCCCAAGTGCCATGGCTTCGGTGCTCAGATACCCAGAGGCGCCAATGCGCAGCTGATCAATGACGATATCTGCCTTTGATAATAGGTTCATCGTTTCCTGATGATCCATCCCTTCGATTAATCGAAAATCAAATGAAATACCTTCTTTTTTCAACTTTTCAACGGCACTAAGAACAAATTCAGTGCCTTTTAAATCGCGTTTTGTCGGGGCATGAAGAACGAGAGGAGTTGATTTGAATGGAGGATAATTTGGCTGAAGTTCGTTGTGGTCAACAATATGTGGGATGACGTGTGTATGATTATAATAATCCTTTACATACGTTTTTAATTCTTCATCCTGAACGATCGCATGATCCACATACGCTGATAGTTTCGATAAGCTTTTCTTTATTTTTCCCTCAGTCCATTCTGGTTTAACACGGACGTAAGGATTTCGCTCTTTTGCAACAGATAACATGCGCACGTCCGACCCGTGATGATGGACAACCATTTTCTTTCCCGCCCGCTTCAATCTCTCCAGGTCCCTTTTATCTGAAAAGAAAGTTCCGCCAAAATGAAAGTGGAAAATATCGTATTCGTGTATGGCCTTATCCAAATATTTTTTAATTTCCTTTTCCCTGAGATGTTTCGGGATGTTTTGCAAATGCAGGCATACATCAGATTCGAAATTGTAACGATTTTCGTAAAAATGGCATACGGAAGAAGTAATCCCCTTCAAGCGCAGTGCACGGGATAAAGTAATCACCGGCAGCCCCCCTTCAGGAATATGCAATACTCGCAATTGGTTTCTCCCCCCCCTTTCCTTTAGTCATTTTTCAAGCTGTTGATAAACATACAGCAAGCGCTCCTCCATTTTTTCCCATGAATAAAGTCTTTCCATTACCTGACGAGCATTCTGACTCATCCGCTTCAACCGCTGTTTATCTTGCTGCAAAGAAAGCAAAGCATCCGCATAATCGGCAGGTGTAGCTTCTTTTTTTCCGATGACAAATCCACATTGATGCTTGCGGATAAATGCTTCCATCGCATGACTTTGATTCACGATAACTGGCAGACCATTATTCAAATAGCTAAAAAATTTATTTGGTAGGGAATAAGCGAGATTCAGGGACTGCTCCACGTCTTCCAAATCAATCCAACCAACGTCAGCATCTTTCATATGGGCTGGGATGGTGTGATAATCGACCCATCCATTTAATTTGATCACATCCTCAAGATGATGTGGAATCTCCAATGAATCACCGAACCGACTTCCTCCAATCACTTTAAACCGGAAATTGAATTTTTTAAAGCAGATGTCGGAAATGCCAATCATTTTTTCCCTACTGCCTTTCTTTCCTTCCATATTTCCTTCATAACAGACTGTTAGACCATCAGTATCATATGCTTTGGGTTTATAACTTCTAGCAAGCGGTGGTGAATTATAAATGATTTCGACCGGTAGATCTGGTTTATGCGATAAATACCAGGATTTAATCGATTCGGAAACCGTAATGACATAATCCACTTCGTCCAGCATTAAAAAAAGCTTCTCCTGCAAATTTTTTCTGTGTTCTTCTGTGTAGCTAGGGGATAATGGATCAGGTATCAATTCATGGCTATCATAAATTAATTTTACGTCCTTTCCTTTTCTTTTCTTCATCAGGCGCTTGATGCCGATGCCTGCAAAAAGAGACAGGTATTCATGGGTATGGTAAATATCCGCGTCTTGCTTCATCGCAAGCTGTGTTAAAGGGTTATTAAATCCTTGATTTTCCCACACCACCTCATCATTTAAAACTTTGTTCAATGGCGTTCTAGCACTCTCCGAATGGTAAGTGATGATTTTAATGCCTTCATGCGTAAAAATTTTATGCCGAAAACGACCCTTGATTGGTGTACCGTCAATATCAAATAAATGTCCCTTTTTTCTTGGAACAATCATCGTGACATCGTATCCCATTTTTTGTAAGCTTTTTGCTTCTTTCTTAAAGATTCTCGCATCCAAAAATGGATGATAAGCAACAACCATACATATTTTTTTAGCCAAATCAATTCCCTCCTTTCCCCTGAGAAAAAATAAATCGTGTTCGGCTGTTTCTATTTTATTTTCCTAGCAGGAATCCCTGCAGCAGTGATGTTATCTTCCATATCTTTGGTCACAACAGCTCCTGCACCGATAATCGTGTTTTGACCAATTGTAATACCTGGAAGAAGAGAAGCATTATTTCCTATTTTCGCTCCTTGTTTAATATATGGTCCGTTTAAAGAAAATGCTTGTGCACCCATGTATTTATCATTCGACATTGACACACATGGACCAATAAAAACATCATCCTCAAGTGTCGTATCCCCTGTTACGTAAGCGAGCGTCTGAATGGTACAGCCCTTGCCTATTTTTGTATTTAATTCAACGATAGATGCTCTTCCAACCACCGATTCCTCTTCAACCGATACATTTTCCCTAATACTTGCATGATCACCAACAAACACATTTTTCCCAAGTTTCGTACCAGCATAGATGGAGGTCACGTGGCCAATTCGACTCCCTTCTTCAATCACAAGCTCCATGTCCTTTTTAGATGTTTTTCGCATTCTTGCACTCCCGCCCGGTTGGATGCCTAGCACACATTGTGAGCCAATCGTGACATGATCCCCTATTTTCGTGCCTGCTAGAATGGTTGTATGATGACCGATCACCACATTCTTCCCAATGTTTACGTTTTCTTCAATCACTACATGCTGTCCCAGTTTTGCACTTTGCGGAATGTTCGACAAGCTAAAATCTCCTTTCATTTTTGAGTATTCGCTCCAGTTTTTTTACAAGCTGCTTTCCTCGCAGGCCAATCGTATGCTCCTTGTGAACAAAATGGTATCCCTGCTCAGCAATCTTTTGCCGCTGTGCCCTATTCTCTAAATAATAAGCCGCTTTTTCTTTAAAGTTATATTCATCAATCGGTACGAAATGATATCCCGGTATAAAACCAAGATCCTCCAGTTCACGGAAAGTCGGGGCAAGCAGGAGTGTCTTGCAAGCTAGTACTTCAAAATATTTGGCAACTGGATAATAAAGAACAGACGGACTCGTAAAAAAAATAGCCGCCCGGTTAATTTCTTTCGCGTACCTTGTACCGATAAAAAGCCGCTTCTCTTCTTTTTCCCGAAACGTCCGGTAACCCGGATGCGGATGATACGTGAACTTCGAATCTCCTTTATACGTCTTAATAATTTTCTGCCTCAGCGGGTAGAAATCATTCGCCGCCCCCATCATTAGGAGATCGATTTCCTTTTTCAGCCCGTAATCTTGATATAAATCAGGGTGAATAAAATGAGGCAGCCACTGCATTTTATGTTCGAATTCCGGATACGTTTCGATAAATTTGCCACGAACAACGGGGAAAATATAAGGGATCTTATTTTTATGAATATAGTTTCTGCGCAGACTAGTAAAACGGTGAACATCATTCACAAAGAGTCCTGAAGGAATAGCCACATTGCCGAGTCCTTTTATCATGGGCGACATTCTATTCCCTATGTCATTTAGCAGCAAGATAAAATCTGGCTGATACGGGATTTGTTTCAATATCCAATCAATATGACCGCCCCTCCTCCAAACCATCACATTTAGCCTCGTCGCAAGTTCCTGCTCGAGGAAGTAAAAATTTTTATCCAGCCCCTTTGATGTATCCTCAGCAATAAACAATAGATTCATCCATCGTTCACCTCTTTTTCTTCTATTTGTCTATTGTACAAACGCCAAATTTGCGTTTTCGTTATGGTAGTCCATCTTCGTTTGCCAACTGGCGCATAGGATACATTAGTAATTTGAAAAAGTGAGGAGAATATATATGAAAGTCGGTGTGATTGGAACAGGAAATATGGGAGAAAATCATGTGCGAACCTACCTTTCGATGCCTGACGCTTGCCAGCTAATCGGTATCTATGACAACGACAAAAAAAGGAGCAATCACATTGCTAAAAAATACAACGTCAAACCGTTTCAATCGGTCGATGAGCTTCTGCAAACCGTTGACGCTGTCAGCATTGCTGTGCCAACGGAATTTCACTATGAAGTCGGTTTAGCCTGTATAAGACGTAACGTACACATGTTAATGGAAAAACCAATCACAAGCACAATCGCTCAAGCAAAAGATTTACTTCATAAAGCAAGTAAAGCGGGAGTGAAACTGCAAATGGGACATATTGAATTATTTAATCCGTTCATTCAGTACCTTAGAAAAGAATTAGAACATGAAAAAATTGTTGGCGTCATTTTCAAACGGTTAAGTCCCGGTGACGAAAAAATGAAACAGGTGGACGTTGTAAAAGATTTAATGATCCATGACCTCTATATTTTACATGCGCTTCTGCAAGATAACACGTTCGAATTTTATGCACTTGGAGAAGTCAACGAGAACACCCCTAAACACGCTGTTGTCATTACGAAATCCTCACAAGGGGTTACAGCGCAACTCACTGCGAGTTTTAAATCGAAAAAAAAAATTAAGGGACATTCAAATTCTTACAGAAAATGCTTTTATCGAAGCAGATATTTTAAACCGAAAAATCAAAATAACACGCCCTTTTATCGAGCATACAAATAACATCCCGGTTCCGGTAACCCATACGATTAAGATCGATCCATCTCTCCAGCCGCTAAGCGTAGAATTACTTGATTTTATCCAATGCGCTAAATCCAAAGCGGAACCTAGCGTTTCAGGCGAAGAGGGATTAAAAGCACTTATCCTCAGCAATGAAGTTAGTGAGCACATTCGTAACCAGAACAATAATGGTTGATCCGGGGTATCTTCTAAACGGGATACCCCTCCCATGGCTTACAATAGGACAGGCATTCGATTCGTATTCATTGATTATCTATATGTGCCTTCCATTCATTTTATTTTATTTTTTTATTTCCAGTGGTTATCTTCATCTTTCCTATCCAAAAAAATACCCCGGCTTCATAGCAGGGTATAGCAAAATCCGCATTCTCCCCTTTTTTATTTTATGCTGCTACTGGAAAGCGAACAAAGTTGATTGCATCGACGGAAACATACATTTTTACATTATCCCCATAACCACTAGTAACCTCAATAACTAGAACCAGATTTGGAGTAACCGTTGAGAGAATTCCTTCTATTAAGTTATTATCCGTCGCTACCTCAACACTTGAACCAAGACGCTTGGCCAACTCATCTGCAAACGTATTTTCAAACATAACAATCCCTCCTCCTTTACGCTTCACTGACTAATTCAATATTTTCTATTCTAACCAGTGCTTGGGCTCCAGTATCTTCAATGACAACAATATAATCGTCTCTTACCGCAATCAAAGTTCCACTTACAATACCAAAAGGAGTCGTAATCTCCACCTGTTCATTCACTAAAGTCAACAGCAACTCCCTCATTGTCTCAGGAGTTCCTGGAGGTGTTCCCGGTCCGGGTGTATCTGGTGCAGAGTGCCCAGTTTGAATGCCACCTAAATCTACTTCCGGAAAATCAATCGAAAAATCTGCGTTATAACGATTCGCCATAAAATTTTGCGACATTTGGTTCATTAAATTCATTAGTCTCCTTTGACGCTCTGTACGTGCCAATTTATTCATTCCTTTCTTTAATCATTTTTTAACTTCCCCAGCTTATGCATAGGGGAAACCCGCAAAAAGCCCTTGAACCCTTCCTTAAACCCATCCTGAAAATCAGTGAACCGGCTGACTACTGGTTCTTTACTCTGGCGCAGTCGATACTTCATATGGTCTGGTTGATGTTGTGTTTGCTTTGTTTGGTATTTTCCCGCCTTTGGTTGATGATCCCCGATTCCATGCATTTACTGGATTCCGCGAACGATTGATTATAGAATATCCAGACTAGCTACTATCGCAACAAGAATTTGAAGCAGTAATTGGATGCTAATTGCTACATCTGTATCCATTGTAGTGACTTCTACATTTTTTGAGTTCTCTATAATCGTTTTTTGGCGATTTCCTTGCTTTGTCTGTATCTTTTCTTTCAGTCTTTGCGTGATTTTGTCAACCTGTGCAGAATCACCAAGGCTTATGCGTAGAACTACTTCGATTGCAACCTGTAAAGCAAGTTGTAAGGAGACAGCTACTTGCGTATCCGTGGATGTCACATCAATGCATTCTGAATCCTTAATGACAACCCATTCCGTGGATTCCTGGACATTGGATACAGATTGTTTTGCCTCTTGTAGGGAATCATTTTGTTCCTCTTTGTCATAATAGTCTAAAGCACGCCATTTTTTAGGTTTCGGCTGACAAGTTGAACAAGAGCGAGAATCGCAAGTCTGATCACATTTATACGCTGGGTTATCATAGAAATATCTATCATTATTGTTAAAGGAGGGAATAGAGTTGTATCGTCTATATGATGTCATAGCAACACTCCTTTCTTTTGGTTATAGAATACTATATTAATTTTTTTGGATATAAGATTGTACACATATATTGGGATATATAAAAATAAAGAAAAAACCTATTAGCAGGGTCCGGCATGTAGTCGTTTACAGACTCATTTATGTACACATATTTTTTGCTTGTATCCTATCCTACTTGCAACTAATCTATCATCTATTTAGTTGATCTACCTGGGTTGTTTTTTCTAGCCTGTAAGAAAAACTGCGACCTCAGTTTAGGTCGAATCATGATGCCTACACTCCCTGAATATTGTCGAATAAAAAACCACTTATTCCCATGCTATTCGTATGGAAACAAATGGTTCTGATACACAGGACTATTCACGGATACAATCTTTTTCCCAAATATCTGCAAATCCAACTACCACAAAATATCGAAAAATCCTAAATTACGAGTCAGCGATCACGCTTTTGTTTTCTTAAAGGATCATCTTTTCCTGAATGTTCATCCACATCCATCTCTTCGGCAAATTCCGTTTGTAGCTTACCCATTGCTCCGTAGTCCTCGCTATCTTCTTTACCTCTAAAGTTCGTAAAGACATCCAAAATATAGATGTGGATGATAGCCTCTGCACATGCCGTAAAAAAAGCAGCTGCAAGTGCTATAAGGAGGAGTGGTCCACCTCCTACAATGAAAAGACTGCCCAGTAGCCAATAACTAACGAACGCCAATCCAAAATCCGCAATGGAAGCAGCTACATTTCCAAATCTGCGCAGGATAAACATGTCGCCTATCAAATAGGAGATAATTGTTGTCAGCAAACTGATCAAGACCAAATTTCCAAGACCAACATCATTAAAAATCCCAAATAATGATAAGACCGTAATTGAAATAGTAATAAATTTAATACCTAAAATCTTTACGTGATCCATACCAATCAACTCATCCTTTCATGAATTTGTATTTAGTATGAACACGTTTTGTTAAATTATGTAGTTGAATTTGTCCATTGTTCGGGAGTACCTGTCCCTTCTTAAATGATGGTTTTAGTCAGTTATTGCGCGAGTTTATTGAGTTGTTGCGCGACTTTCTGCTGTTATCGCTCGAGTTTCCTGCCTTGTTGCTCGAGTTGCTCTGCCTTATTGCGCGAGTTTCATGCCTTGTCGCTCGAGTTCCTGCTGTTATCGCTCGAGTTTCCTGCCTTGTTGCTCGAGTTTCCTGCTGTTATCGCTCGAGTTTCCTGCCTTGTTGCGCGAGTTTCTGCTGTTATCGCTCGAGTTCTCTGCCTTGTTGCTCGAGTT
>NZ_JFBD01000040.1 GCF_000709085.1 Virgibacillus alimentarius
AGTTTTGTCCCAGCCTCTTTTCTTTCTATTATTCCGTTTTTTCTTTAATAAAAGCTTCAATTTCTTCTGCAGTTCCCATGGAAAGGAATGTATCCTTGTATGATGCTAATTTTTCTTTGGATAAGTTACTAATCTGAGTACGCGCTGGTAGAATAGATGTAGCACTCATGCTAAATTCATCTAACCCTAGTCCTAATAAAATAGGAATAGCAATAGGATCTCCGGCCATTTCACCGCACATGCCTACCCATTTACCCTCATGATGGGCTGCTTCGATCACATTGTTTACTAAATTTAAGATTGCTGGATGGTAAGGCTGATATAAATAAGAAACTCTTTCATTCATCCGGTCAGCTGCCATTGTGTATTGGATCAAATCATTTGTTCCAATACTGAAGAAATCTACTTCTTTCGCAAATTGTTTCGCAGTAACTGCTGTTGATGGTATTTCAACCATAATTCCAACTTCGATATGGTCAGAAACTTTTACATCTTCTTTTTGCAAGGCTTCCTTTTCATCAAGAAAAATTGCTTTTGCTTGCCTAAATTCCTCAAGTGTTGCAATCATTGGGAACATAATTTTTAAATTTCCATGAACACTTGCGCGAAGCAGCGCACGTAATTGTGTCCGGAATATATCTTCATTTTCTAAGCAGAATCGAATAGCCCGAAAACCTAAAAATGGGTTGAGTTCTTTAGGTAAATCCAAATAATTTAATTCTTTGTCTCCACCAATATCAAGTGTTCGTACGACAACAGGCTTGTCTCCCATCTGTTCTAACACAGACTTGTATGCATCATATTGTTCATCTTCCGTTGGGAGCACATTTTTACCCATGTATAAAAACTCAGTTCGGTAAAGGCCAACCCCCTCACCACCGTTGTTTAACACTCCCTCAATGTCTTCAGGAGTTCCAATATTCGCAGCTAATTCTACCTGCTCCTTGTCTTTTGTAAACGTTGGTTCATTTTTTAGCTTTGCCCATTCATCTTTTTGTTTTAAAAAGTCCTCTTGCTTTTTACGATAGGCTACCAACTCTTCCTCTGTTGGGTTAATAATGATGGTGCCTTCTATGCCATCGACGATGATCACATCATTTTCTTCTGATCGCTCTGTAATTTCTTTAGTACCTACAATAGCAGGAATTTCTAGTGACCTCGCCATGATTGCTGAATGGGATGTACGTCCGCCAATGTCTGTTACAAATCCTTTAACAAAATCACGATTCAGTTGTGCGGTATCTGATGGTGTCAAGTCATGTGCTATAACAATAACTTCTTCGTCAATTAAGGCCGGGTTTGGAAAGTTTACTCCGAGTAAATGCGCCATGACTCGTTTTGTAACGTCCTGAATATCAGCGGCACGTTCACGCATATATTCATTTTCCATATTTTTAAACATATCAATAAACATATTTGCTATTTCTTCTAATGCAGCTTCTGCCATTGTGTTGTCTGATTTAATTTTGTCCTTGATCGGATTAATAAGCTCAGGATCTCCAAGCACAAGTAAATGAGCTGAAAAAATTTCAGCATGTTCTTCTCCGATCGCTTGCTTCGTGTGCTCTTTAATTTTCTCCAATTCTATTTTGGATATTTCTAGCGCTTTATCTAAACGTTCTATTTCTTTTTCTGGATTATCAATTGTAACTTTTTCAAAAGTTAAGTCTGGTGTAACAAGTTGATATGCTTTTGCGATTGCTATACCAGAAGATGCAGCAATTCCTTGTAACTTTTTCATGATGCTTGTCCAACCTTTCACTTTTAGTTATAAACAACCATTCCTATTGTAAACGGTTTGTATAAAGGGTTTCAAGCAAAGCTAGCTGGGATTTTAAATGTAATCGTTTAATAAAAATAATCATTTATAACTGTGTTTGTATCCACTTAAATATAGCCGAGAATACCTCTTCCTTATTCCCTTCACTTAGTAATTCGTGCCGACCATTTTCAAATAGCATGGTGGTAATATCAGACAGACCTGCCTGTCTGAATAGATGTGCTGTTTTCCAAACTCCTTTAGAATAGTCCCCGACTGGATCGGCATCTCCACTAATGATTAGCATGGGGAGGTCCTTGCGAATAAATGCATTTCTTTTTTTATTATGAATATCTTCTAAGCCAGTCATCAAATCATAGAAAAAACGAGCAGTAGGAATAAAACCAGTATGTGGATCATTTATATATTCCTGTATTGCTTTTTCATCGCTTGATAGCCAATCAAAGCCTGTTTTTTTTGCTGCAATTCTTTTATTATAAGTTCCAAAAACTAGTGAATTCATGAGTTTTGATTTTTCTTTTGGGGGTAATATGGAAGCGAGTGCTTTCGCTGTCTTAATCCTCAGCCCATAGTGAAATCCAGTACCAGATAAAATGACTCCATTTACGGCATCACTTTGATGTTGGATATACTTTCTTGTTAAAAATGATCCCATACTATGTCCAAATAAGATAATGGGAGTATTAGGGTAATCTTGTTTAATTTGTTTTGTTACTTCATATAAATCAAGGGCTGTTTTTGTAAAACCTTCTTTATCTGACAGATAACCAAACAGTCCCTGCTTTTCGCCTGTCTGACCGTGTCCGCGATGATCATTCCCATAAACAAATATATTTTGATTTAATAAAAAGTGAGAAAAAGTACCGTATCGCCTGATATGTTCTACCATGCCATGAGCAATTTGTATAATCGCTTTTGGTTGCTGTGCTTCTTTATACCACTTTTTAACAAAAATCGACTCATCATCATGTGATTTTATCCAAAAGTCTTTTTCCATGATTCTCCTCCATTACATATGTTTGTTTTTAGTTTATCATATTTAGAATATTTGCTTGATATTTAAATCAAAATTATGCTAAAGTATTGATTAGGCAATGCAGGAGGTGTCACCTAACATGGGTGGTTTAGTAAATACTTTATTAATTATTGATGCAATTATTATGATTGTACTTGTATTACTTCAATCTGGAAAAAGTGAAGGCCTTTCGGGGGCTATTTCTGGAGGGGCTGAACAATTATTCGGTAAACAGAAAGCACGAGGTCTGGATTTAGTATTACATCGTGGTACAGTAATAACTGGAACGCTGTTTTTTATTTTAGCTTTTTTAAGTGCGTATGTTATATAGTGAAAGATGACCCTTATTACAAAAAAATGTGGTAGGGGGTTTTTATTTTGTAAAATAAGGAATGATAGTAAATGAATAAGGAGATGCAGTTTAAATGAAAATAAAAGAACCACAACCATTTACGTTTGAAGCAGGGCCTCGGGCAGTATTATTATTGCATGGGTTCACAGGTCATACTGCTGATGTACGTATGCTTGGACGATTTTTAGAGAAAAAAGGCTATACCAGTCACGCCCCAATATATGCAGGTCACGGAAAACCGCCTGAAGCGTTGCTTGATGTCAGTGCTGAAGATTGGTGGGAAGATGTAAAAAGCGCATATAAATATTTACAAGATCTTGGATATGAAGAGATCGCTGTTGCCGGTTTGTCATTAGGTGGTGTCTTAGGATCGAAGCTTGCATATTCAAACAAAGTCAAAGCATTGATACCAATGTGTGCACCGATGTTTTTTGATAATGAAAAGCAACTGACGTTAGGATTTGAATCCTTTTCCAGGGAGTATAAACAATTAGAGGAAAAGGACGAAGCAGTAATAGAAAAAGAAGTGGATGCACTTATAGAAGACACGGCACCTTTATTTAAGCAATTAGGAGAGCTTATTACGGATGTAAAAAATCATATTGATATGATCTATACACCTACAATGGTTGTCCAGGCAAGGAAAGATGAAATGATAAATATAGAAAGTGCAAATTATATTTATGATAATATAGAGTCAGATGATAAAGAAATGAAATGGTATGAAGAATCTGGCCACGTCATTACATTGGATAAAGAAAGAAATCAGTTACATGAAGATATTTACCAGTTTTTAGAAAAATTAGATTGGAAAGAATGATTATTATCATAATAAAGGTTAACAATAGAAATGAAAGAAGGTGAGCAGATGGAACAAGATATAAAAGAAAAGATACGGGAATTCTTTAATGAAAACGGAACAAGGCCATTGTCTGTAGAGGAATTGGAAGAGAAATTGGATTTAAGTTATTCCGAAGATTTTAAACAGCTTATTATATCATTAAATGAACTGGAAGATACAGGTGAGCTTGTTCGTACAAGAAAAAACCGGTTTGGATTACCAGAAAAAATGAATCTAATTCGTGGAAAGATACAAATGCATGCAAAAGGCTTTGCGTTTTTAATTCCTGATGATGAAGATCAAGGTGATGTATACATTCACCACTCCGATCTAGCTTCAGCCATGAATGATGATAAAGTCATGGTACGGATTGAAAAGAAAGATGTCGATGGGAATCGTCCAGAGGGGACAGTCATACGTATTCTTGAGCGGGCCATTCATACAGTCGTTGGCACATTTGAAGATAATCGGGCATTTGGTTTTGTTATTGCAGATGATAAGCGGATTCCCAATGATATATTTATACCAAAAAGCATGACAAATGGGGCTGTAAGTGGCCATAAAGTGATCGCACATATTACAAAATACCCTGAAGGACGAAAAAGTGCTGAAGGAGAAATAATACAAATCCTAGGCCATAAAAATGATCCTGGTATCGATATCATTTCGATTATTTATAAGCATGGTATTAAAATCGATTTTTCTCAGGAAGTGTTAGATCAGGCGGCACAAGCTCCGGAAGTTATTTCAGAAGAAGAAATAAAAGGACGTCGGGACTTGCGAGCAGAAACCATTGTAACGATAGACGGGGCGGATGCGAAAGATTTGGACGATGCGATCAGTGTGAAATTATTAGATAATGGAAATTATCAATTAGGTGTCTATATTGCAGATGTAAGTTATTATTTAGAACAAGGTACACCGATGGATAAAGAAGCATATGAACGGGGGACAAGTGTTTATCTCGTAGATCGAGTAATACCAATGATTCCACATCGCTTATCTAATGGAATTTGTTCGTTAAATCCGCATGTGGATCGATTAACACTAGGATGTGAAATGGAAATTAGCCCCGCTGGGGATATTGTTAATCATTCTATTTTCCCTTGTGTTATTCAATCAAAAGAACGCATGACTTATAAGGATGTCAATAAAATTTTAGTCGACCATGATGTAGAGTTAAGAGAAAAATATAAAGAGCTCGTACCGATGTTCGAGAAGATGGCCGAGTTAGCACAGGTTTTAAACAGAAAGCGAATGGGCCGTGGAGCTATTGACTTTGATTTTAAGGAAGCTCAGGTGTTAGTAGATGAAAATGGAAAAGCAACAGATGTTGTCCTGCGCGAACGCTCTGTTGGTGAACGTCTGATTGAAGAATTTATGCTAGCAGCGAATGAAACGGTCGCAGAACATTTTCACTGGTTGGATGTTCCTTTTATACACAGGATCCATGAAGACCCAGATGAAGGGAAGCTCCAGCATTTCTTTGAATTTATTGCAGGTTTAGGATATGTAGTTAAAGGCACTGCAAATGAAATACACCCCCAAGCACTGCAAAAAGTGATTGAAGAAGTGCGGGGAGAGAAAGAAGAAATGATTGTTTCGAAATTAATGTTGCGTTCCATGAAACAAGCGAAATATGACCCGCAAAGTGTTGGACACTTTGGATTAGCAACTGAATTTTATACACATTTTACATCACCAATTCGACGGTACCCGGATCTCATTGTACACCGCTTGATCCGGACATATTTAATAAATAAACAAATGGATAAAAAGACCATTGATTACTGGAAGGAACATTTACCGGAAATCGCCAGACACACATCTGAAATGGAAAGGGCTGCTGTTGATACAGAGAGAGAAACCGATGATCTGAAAAAGGCCGAATTCATGGAAGATAAAGTTGGCGAAGAATTTGATGGAGTCATCAGTTCAGTAACCAGTTTTGGCATGTTTGTGGAATTGGAAAACACGGTTGAGGGACTTGTTCATGTTAGCTATTTAACGGATGATTATTATCATTTCGATGATCGAAATCACGCATTGATTGGAGAGCGGACAGCTAAAATGTACCGAATCGGGGATGAGGTAAAAGTTAAGGTAGTCAGTGTTAATTTAGATGAACATGTCGTTGATTTTGAACTAGTTCATAGTCATGCAACCACACAAAACGCTAACACGGCACTAAAGAAAAAAGGAAAACGAAAAAGAAAATCAAAACGCAAGTAAATCATTGCTGGTCCATAGGATGACTTTGGATCAGTAATGGTGTTCTGTATCCTTATTCTTGGCATAGGTTCTGATATTTGTTAAAATAAAGTTTATGGAAGAAGTAGGAGGAAGCCTTTATGCCTAAAGGATATGGAAAAACACTCGCACAAAATAGAAAAGCTTCACATGATTACTTTATTGAAGAAACATATGAGGCTGGTATTGTACTACGGGGAACAGAAATCAAATCAATACGCGCTGGACGTATAAATATAAAAGATTCCCATGCTAGAATCATTAATGGTGAAGTACAGCTGATTAATATGCATATTGCACCATATGAACAAGGGAATCGGTTTAATCATGATCCCACACGTTCGCGAAAGTTATTGCTGCATAGAAAACAAATCAACAAGTTAATTGGTCTAACGCAACAACAGGGTTATGCACTTATTCCATTAAAAATATATATTAAAAATGGTGTTGCCAAAGTATTAATTGGACTAGGAAAAGGGAAGAAAAAATACGATAAGCGGGAAGATCTTAAGCAAAAGCAAATGAAGCGGGATATAGACCGTGCCATAAAAGATCAAATGAGATAAAAGTATTGAACTGCTTGTAAATTCTTCCATGGGTTGATTTCAATCTGTCATATGATATAATAAATAATGTAGTTAATGATATGATAATTAAATATTGCTCAGGTAAACAATCCCGAGCGTTACTCATTTATATGGGGACGTTACGGATTCGACAGGGATAGATCGAGCTTGGGTTGCACGTCGAGGTTACGACTCGTAAAACGTTATGCCTATAATAACTGGCAAAACTAATAATCAACCTGCTTTAGCTGCTGCGTAAGTAGTCCTAAAGCGATCCTTCCTGCTTTCGCCCGTGAAGCAGATTGAAGGGTCTCAAATGAAACGGGCTATACTGTCATCCACCGTCTGAGGATAACAGTTGAAATGAATCAGACTAGCTACTTCAAAGCCCGTTGGTAGGCTGAGAAGCTAGTGAATGATAATATACCAACTATGCGTGTAGAAGCCTGAGTGGCGATATCTTTGGACGTGGGTTCGATTCCCACCGTCTCCACCAATACATAATTTGGTGGTTTTTTTAATGTAAAAAACTAAAAAACTGCTAAAAGCGTAGAAAAGACGTTTACTTTTATTACACAATGAAATCTACAGAAGAACGGTTTGCCGATTTTCTTTAATATATCCCTCACAATATAAATAAATTCCTTTTTTTATATTTCCGTTTTATAAAATATGCTACAATAAATTTCAGATCGCTCAAAATATAATAACTATACTGTTTTACATTCCATTACACAATTGCTATTCCTAAATCTTTTGAGCACGGATCACGGATATAATAAATAAGCTCACATATGAAATGGAGTTGCTAAAGCAGATGAATGTTGATTAGAGGTGGATGACTATGAAACTAAAGTATATCATGATAATTTTAGGTATTCTTCTATTGGTAGGGTGTAGTAACAGCGATTCTGAGGAAAACAAGCAAGCCGATAAAACTGATGCGGAACAAAGTGAACCAACTAAAGTAGATCAGAATGCTTCTATTGATTTTAAAGAAGTTATCATAACGATTGTAGATCAGAAAAATGTAACGATCGAAGGGAAAATAAAGGCAAAAAATGCTTCAGCTTTTTATCGTGTGGAACATGATTCTGTCCTGGTAGATGAAACGGAACTGGATTTTAAGCAAATGGATGAGGGGTGGAGTGACTTTGATATTAAGTTAACACTCTCTGACAAAGTTGTGGAATCAGGAAAATTACCGGCACTAAAACTATATGGAAAAGATAAATATGGCAACGAATTATATCCAAATTATCTGCCAATTGATTACATCCGACAAAGTTATTAATTAATCAAATATAGAAAGTGGTGTGTTAACATACCAGTTTGTCAAAATTCTGGAAAGAAATGGACATGGGTGCAAACAATTAAAACAATAGTACGGCTGAAGTGTCCATATTGTGGGTCAAAACAACATGAAACGGCATCATCAAGGAAAAGGAGTCCCATTTGCTCGCTCCGTTACTGATTGTATTGCCAGTTAACGCACTATTAGATTTAACTTGGTCAAAATTTTTTATATTTCTGACTGCTATGATTATCGTTATAATAGGAACATATCCTCTCACGTTAAAGCTATTCAATGATAAAGAACCTTAATGGTAAGGTTTATGCCAAAAATAAAACGCAGGTATCTGCGTTTTATTTTTGAGTATTAAGCGAAAGCGTGCTGGCGGGGCAAATATAAAAAGCGTACTGGATTATTATAACCATCTTCAATAGAATCTTTGTTTTAGTAATAAAATACTTCTACCTTGTGGCATTTTTTACATTTATTAAAGTTGGGATGGTATTTAAATTGATGATTACAATTTTTCTGGATGTTTTTTAATCGGTTTTCTAAACGGGAAATATGCTTTAATGCAAGCTCAATTTCTTCTTCAATCTGTTGCACTTCCATGTCATTCATTCCCCCAGTATTTATTGATAAATTGTTCCACCTGACTTTTTGAATTCTTCAGCTTTTTCTTGCATCCCTTTTTCAATATCTTCTTTAGTGAATAATTTATTTTCTTTTGCATAGTTGCGTATATCTTGAGAAATTCGCATACTGCAAAATTTTGGTCCACACATGGAGCAAAAATGAGCTGTTTTTGCATTCTCGGCAGGGAGTGTTTCATCATGATATTCCATTGCACGTTCTGGGTCTAACGAAAGATTAAATTGATCTCTCCAACGAAATTCAAAACGCGCTTTTGAAAGGGCATCATCACGCTTTTGTGCATTAGGATGGCCTTTAGCTAAATCTGCTGCATGTGCAGCGATTTTATACGTAATAACACCTTCACGAACATCGTCTTTATTAGGAAGCCCCAGATGTTCTTTAGGTGTGACATAACACAGCATAGCTGTTCCATACCAGCCAATCATCGCTGCTCCGATTGCAGAAGTAATATGATCATATCCTGGTGCAATGTCAGTTGTTAGCGGACCAAGTGTATAAAATGGAGCTTCACGGCAAATTTCAAGTTGCTTATCCATATTTTCTTTAATCAAGTGCATTGGTACATGTCCAGGACCTTCTACCATGACTTGAACGTCGTGTTTCCATGCTAGTTTAGTTAATTCCCCCAGTGTTTCTAGCTCTGCAAATTGTGCTTCATCGTTTGCATCAGCTATCGACCCAGGACGTAAGCCATCTCCTAGAGAAAATGCAACATCGTAAGTTTTCATAATTTCACAAATTTCTTCAAAATGTGTATATAGAAAACTCTCTTTATGATGGTATAGACACCATTGAGCCATAATGGATCCGCCCCGAGAAACAATGCCTGTCTTTCTTTTTGCTGTTAATGGAATATATCGGAGTAAAACCCCTGCATGAATCGTAAAATAATCAACTCCCTGTTCTGCTTGTTCAATTAAAGTATCTCTGTAAATTTCCCACGTAAGGTCCTCTGCTACACCGTTAACTTTTTCCAACGCTTGATAAATTGGAACAGTACCAACAGGAACGGGTGAATTTCGAATGATCCACTCCCGGGTTGTATGAATGTTTTTTCCTGTAGATAAATCCATGATCGTATCAGCACCCCATCGGGTAGCCCATGTCATTTTTTCAACTTCTTGTTCGATAGAGGAAGAAACAGCTGAATTCCCAATATTCGCATTTATTTTTACATGAAAATTTCGCCCAATGATCATTGGTTCTGTTTCTGGATGGTTTATATTAGACGGAATAATAGCTCGTCCACTAGCCACCTCATCACGTACAAAAGCCGGATCCATATTTTCTCTAATAGCTATAAACTCCATTTCCGGTGTTATCTTTCCATTCTTCGCATAATGCAATTGGGTGACATTTTGTCCTTTTTTTGCTCTTAAAACATTTGGATTTATTCTTGGAAAAATATTGCGGTCTGCTCTTGGATCATTTTCCATTTTAAAACCATTGTCTTCTGGTTTTATTTTTCTTTGTTCATATTCTTCGATATCACCTCGTTCATCTATCCATTTACTGCGAAGTGGAGAAACTCCTTTTCTAATATCGATATCATAATCTTGATCTGTGTAAGGGCCACTTGTGTCGTACACACGCAGCGGCGGATTTCTCTCTTCTCCGAAGGTACCAGTTGTAGGACTTAAAGCAATTTCTCGCATTGGTACTTTTATATCCGGTCTTGAACCTTGGATATACACCTTTTTACTACCAGAAAAACTGGACATAATCGAGATATTTTTTTCATTCAATGACGATTTGGACATAAAAAAACCTCTCCTTTTTTTGTTTTTGAAGGACGAGATTCTAGATATACAAGCGTAGATTTTTTGAGAAATGAAAAGCCGGTTCCAAATGGATGGACCCGGCTGAATGTACGATGGCATTATCTGTAATTGCTTAACTTTCCTACGCTGGTATGAACCAGATCAGGTCCCAAGAGTCAAGAAACCTCATAGCGTTTCTTTCTCAGCCCAGCTCATTGGACTCCCCTAGTTAAATATTCATTTTGAGAATAGTATAACTAATTTTTTAGGAAAGTCAAGTATATAAACAATTTTTTGACAGTAGATTTTTATTTTTTCGTCGGATATAGAACAATATACATCTTAAGTCTTAGAACAAAATAGAGCTCCGGCTCATTACGGTTTGTATGATTTTCAAATAAACTAGATCAAGTAAAGAAAAAGGAGGCGAAATAGTTGAAAAAGTTTTTGCTTTTTGTCGCAGGATTAGCAGCCTTGTTTATTTTGCTAATGAATATTGGACCAATGGTTTTATTAGGTGTCAGCATTTGGCTGCTTTATATTGTTTTTAAACAATTTCTTAAAAGTAATTCTACAGCAGGAAAGATTGGCTGGGTTATTGCTGGATTAGTCATTTTTGGAGTTGCTTTATCTAATATATATGCAGTATTAGGCATTGTTGCAGCATATGTATTATATGTGATCTTTACAAGCTGGAAAAGTGATGAAAAAGAATTAGGGACTGGACAAGTTTTGGATGCAGATGACCCATTTAAAAATTTTGAAAGACAGTGGGCAGAGTTACATAACCATTAAAAGGAGTGCTCAAATGACAAATATATTTACTCGTATAAAAGATTCAATTGCAGCAGATTTACATCACATGATGGATCAAAAGGAACAAAAAAATCCGATTGCGGCGTTGAATCAGTATTTACGTCAAAGTGAACAGGAAAAAGAAAAGGTCAGAAAGTTAGTTGAACGCCAGTATCGACTAAAAGGTGAATTTTCCAAAGAGTACCTTAAAGCGAAAGATTTCGCTGATAAACGATTAAAACAGGCAAATATTGCCGAAAAAGCTAGCGAAGAAGAAATGTACAATTTTGCAATGAAAGAACATGAAGAATATAAGGGACGAGCAGAGAGAATGAAAAACTCCCGGGAAGAAGCAATAACACAACTGGAAATACTAGAACAAAAGTATGAAGAAATGAAGCATAAATTAAAAGATATGCATTTGCGCCGGATGGAATTAATGGGACGTGAAAATATAGCGCACGCTAACCACCAAATAAATCTTGTAGTGAGTGAGGAAGCGGATCGTCCATACGCACGTTTTGCCGAAATGGAGCAATACATTGAAGGATTGGAATATAAAGTGAATAGTTCGTACTATAGAAGCACGTTTGACCGTAAGATTGCACAACTTGAGAAGGAAATGCAAGAAAACGCATCAGCGAAGTAAGTCCAATGTCTTTGTCATGCAGACGAAATTAGAAACATGGTATACTACTAAGACGCAGGCATACTGCGTCTTTTAAATTCCAAGCTAAATAACCAGAAAGGAGTTCCCTACATGTTTAAACGATTAACAACAGACACTTTGAATTGGATTATTATTATTGGGATGATTCTGTTTGTTATTGAAGTGTCCTTTTTTCATGGAGGGTTTATTTTTTCTACGTTATTTTCAGGTGCGCTCGTATACATAGGTTGGAAAAAATTTACACAATTATGGGGGAAAATCTGTTTTTGGATTGGTACAATTACCCTAATTTTTAGTGTGCTAAACATAATTGCCATACGATTTTTAATTGTAGTTGGTCTTATTATACTGATTATTCATTATGCGAAATCTAAAAATGAACCAGAGCGGATTGAACCGATAATTGAATTAGATGAAACAAAAGAAAATATAAGGGAAATAAAAATCACACCAGTATTGGATGCTGGGTTATTTGGTGATAAAGAAACAAGTGAAAAAGCATTTGCTTGGAGAGATATCAATATTCATGGATTCTTTGGTGATCGGGTCATTGATCTTAGCAGTACTGTTTTACCTGATGACACTTCAGTCATTTCCATAAGGCATATGATAGGTAATATTGTAATTTATGTACCTTATGAAGTTGAAATATGTATTCATCATAGTTCCATTTTTGGACGTGTTACCATTTTGGGAAATTACCACGGTAAATTAATGAACCAAACCATTTCCTATCAAACGGAAAATTATGTTCATACGGATCGCCGTGTTAAAATTATGACGTCTTTGTTATCTGGTGACATCGAGGTGAAGCGCATATGAATGTTGTTTTACGTCATGCCATGATAGGAATTGTTTTTAGTGTCTTACTTTCTCTTATCATGATGGGCTTTACATTTCTTACATTTCCACCAGAAGAGTGGTCGGTCCTAATGGAACGAGATGTCTGGGATATGCCTTTTCTCTTATTTGCATTAATCATTCCTGTCATGATTGGTGCTATTACCGGAATATCCGTTGGCTTGTATTGGCACAAGCGACTTCACCGTATCGATCGACAGCTAGATGAGCTAGTAAAAGGACAAAAAGTGACCATTTATGATGCACCAGAAAAAGAATTCATACAAATACAAACAAATATAAGGCAGCTAAGAGAGAAGCTGAATAAGCAAACAGAGCTTAAACAGCGTCAAGCGACTGAGCGTGCCCATGAGCGAGAAAGAACGTTACAGGAAGTAGTGATACAGGAGAGAAATCGTCTTGCCCGGGAGTTACATGACTCTGTCAGTCAGCAATTATTTGCTGCTTCCATGATGATGTCAGCAATTAATGAATCGACCCCACCCGAAGATCATGCTATCCAACAACAGCTTACGATGGTTGAGAAAATGATTAATCAATCACAGCTTGAAATGCGGGCTTTATTACTGCATTTACGACCTGTAGCCTTAAAAGGAAAATCATTAATCGACGGCATCAATGAATTGTTAGGTGAACTTACCCAAAAGGTTCCAATCGAAGTTGAATGGAAGGTGGAAACGTTACATCTAGATAAGGGAATTGAAGATCATTTATTTAGAATCTTACAAGAGTCCATTTCAAATACACTTCGGCATGCAAAAGCATTAACCATCCATGTTATGTTAATCGAACGGGATAATATTGTTATTTTACGTGTTGTTGATGATGGTGTTGGATTTGATATGGAGAAAACCCATACCAGTTCTTATGGACTGCAAAATATGAAAGAGCGTGCACATGAAGTCGGGGGAACCTTTAAAATTGTTAGTTTACCAAACCAGGGCACACAACTGGAAGTCAAAGTGCCACGATTAAGATATGAGGATGATGGTAATGATTAAAATATTATTTGCTGATGATCATGAAATGGTACGGATTGGTGTTTCATCCTATCTTTCAGCACAGACAGATATGGAAGTAATAGCAGAAGCGGCTGATGGTGGAGAAGCTGTACAAAAAGCCTTGGAATTAAAACCAGATGTAATATTGATGGACCTTGTTATGAACGAAATGGATGGTGTCGAGGCAACAAACCAAATTATAAAAGAATGGCCGGAAGCGAAAATAATTATCGTTACAAGCTTTCTTGATGATGAAAAAGTATATCCTGCACTAGAAGCTGGTGCTACAAGCTATATGTTAAAAACATCAAAGGCTAGTGAAATCGCCAGTGCAATTCGGGCTACATTTGATGGACAATCGATTTTAGAACCTGAGGTAACAGGGAAAATAATGAACCGGATGAGAGAAAAACAAGTTGATTATTTGCACCATCAATTAACAGGTCGTGAAATGGAAATTTTACTACTGATTACAGAAGGTAAAACGAATCAGGAGATTGCTGAACGACTGTATATTACAATAAAAACGGTGAAAGTTCATGTGAGTAATATTTTAGGAAAGCTTGAAGTACAGGACAGAACCCAGGCTGTTATTTATGCATTTAAACATAATCTTATAGATTAAGTACTATCAGTAGAGAAGGAGCGTGTGAAAGACATGAAATTAAGTATTCTTGATCAGGCACCGATTTCAGCTGGGAAAACAGCGCAGGAAGCACTAACAACTTCTGTAAATCTAGCCCGATCAGGCGAAAAATTTGGTTATACCCGCTACTGGATCGCGGAACATCATGACATAGGAGGATTAGCATGTCCAAATCCAGATGTGATGTTAGGGATAATCGGAGCACAAACAGACAGCATTCGTATTGGAGCAGGAGCTGTATTATTGCCGCATTATAAAGCCTATCGAGTAGCGGAAACGTATAATCTACTGGCAACATTGTTTCCAGGACGTATTGATCTAGGAATCGGACGGGCACCGGGCGGATCCGCAGAAGCTACAATGGCACTCTCGGATAACTATTTAGAAAAGGTCCGCGAGTACCCTGATTTACTGGATGAATTATCTCAGTTTTTAAATCAAAGTTTTCCGAGAGCGCATATGTTTTCAAAAATAGTAGCCTCGCCTGTTCCAGAGACAGCTCCACAACCTTGGTTGCTTGGAACAAGTGAAAAAAGTGCAATTTTAGCTGCCGAAAAAGGAATGCCATATACATTTGGCCAATTTATGAGTAAAGAGGATGGACCAAAAATTATCCGAAATTATAAAGAAAAATTTGTTCAAATACATCCTGCAAAAACGCCAAAAGTTATCGCAACGATTTCAGTAATTTGTGCGGATACAACAGAAGAGGCAGAAAATCTGGCTTTAAGTAATCAATTTTGGAAAGTGCTTCAGGATAAAGGAGAAGGAAATGATGGCGTTCCATCTGTCGAGGAAGCGAAGGCTTATTCTTTTAGTGACAAAGAAAAAAATAAGATGGAAAGAATGAAACAAAGAATGGTAATCGGCAATCCGAAAGAAGTCGCGGAGCAGCTTTATGATTTACAAAAACAGTACGATGTTGATGAATTTATGATGGTTACCATTACACATAGCTATGAAGCGAGGAAAAAATCATATGAATTAGTAGCAAACAAGATATTGGATGGTTAAAGAAAAAGAGGAAACGGTTTTAGTTCCTCTTTTTCTTTTGCTTTTTTCCCTCATGGTGTTGATAAAACTTTGTTACTAAGTTGTAGATCGATAGCAGCTCGTACATGATGATCAATTCAGGGGGAAAGTGAGTTGGATGCTGTTCATTATTTTTTGTGATTTCTTCATTGTCTTCCCAAAATAATTCTGTTAACTGCTTAAATTGCTTTTGGTGTTTTCGCGCATCATAATTTGAAGCATTTTTCATGCTATTTGACAGTTCATGAACTGCTTCCAGAATGATTCGTTTATCTTCTTCCAGCCATGATATTGATGTTAAAGGGGTGTTGATCAAATTATCTAGATGATAATTGATTAGTCTTAGCGTTACTAACTGATTTTGAGCAGTGTGAAATAAATATTTTTCATTTCCGATTAAGGGATGATATTGCGCCTCATCTTTTTGGAACCGGATAAGCGTTTCTGTTTGCTGTATCTTTTTATCTAGTTCTGCTATCATTTTTCTATCTGCAATATCCACTTCATGTTTATTTTTGATAATATCTTGAAATACCTTCATCACAACAATCCCCGTTTTTTTCCCTATACTTTGAACATTTTTAACAATATCTTTTGTATAATCTGGTGGTAAAATGAACATATTTACAACAGTGGATACAAGTAAACCGGTAGTTGTTGTTCCTAATCGAATAAAAAAAGAAATTAAATAATTACTATGAATTACTTCTACCATTGCAACAGCAGTTAGTGTTGCAACTAAGAGTCCAGCATGTAATTTTAATCTGAAACAAGTAGCAATTGTAAATACTGCAGCAAGCGTATATGTTATTGGAGAGTTTCCAAAAATTGAAATGAAAAAAACAGCGTAAGCAGAGCCTATTGCAGATGCCGGAAACCGAATAACCCCTTTTCTAATCGAATCTGAAACAGTAGGCTCTATCGTAACAATAGCTGTTATAACAGCAAAAACAGGGGGCCAGTTTAATAATTCACATATCCAGGCAGTGACAAATACTGCTACACCTGTTTTTAAAACACGCCCCCCTGCAAATTGAAATCGTTTCAAAACTCCATTCACCTCTAAAATTTCGTTATCCTCAACAACTTATTATAACAATAAATTTATTTTCTGTACTTAAAACAGTCTCTTTATAATAAAAACAATTATTCTTTCAAATAATCCAATAAATGTAAAGGAAATATTGGAAAAATTTATCAACCTTAAACCTTGTCACAGAAGGATTTAAGTAGTTTTAATTGACAGATAAATAAAATTTTTCTAAAAAAGGGGTTGATTTTTTAGAAAAAAGCGCATAGACTGTAATATAACAAATTAAATAAAAATAAACCTGTTATACAAAAGGGAGTTGAAGAATGATGGAATATACAATGAAAAAGGCAACTTGTCCGGAGTGTGGAAGATCGGTTGATGAAAGAAGCATGATACTAGAATGTGAATATTGTCTATCTAAAAAAGAGGATTAATTTTTTTTGAACCTATTGTTATAGTACAAAAGAAGAAAATTTCCTTTTGTACTATAACTGTACTAATTTTAACCTCGAAAGGAGTGATGTGGATGCCAACGATCAGGAGGGAATTACAAATTAAAAATCAAGTCAGACCTAGATATGAGGAAATATTAACAGAAGATGCTTTGCAATTTATAAAAAATCTCCATCATAAATTTGATGAGAGACGTCAATATTTAATGTCGATTCGAGAGCAGATGCAGCAAAAAATAAACGAAGGGAAAAAACTTGATTTCCTGTCTGAGACAAAACATATTCGCGAGGGAGATTGGACCGTAGCACCTTTACCAGATGATTTACAAGATAGACGTGTAGAGATTACCGGATCAGTTGATCGTAAAATGGTCATTAATGCTCTTAATTCAGGGGCAAAAACATATATGGCTGACTTTGAAGATGCGACATCACCGAGCTGGGAAAATATAATGAATGGTCAGATTAACTTAAAAGATGCCATACGAAAACAAATCGATTTTCAGGCAGAAAACCAAAAAATGTACCAATTAAACGATGATCCAGCTGTACTTATTGTAAGACCCCGTGGTTGGCACTTATATGAAAAAAACATTACCGTAAACAATAAACCAATTTCAGCTAGCTTAATCGACTTTGGACTTTATTTTTATCATAATGCAAATGAATTACTAAATCGTGGAACAGGCCCATATTTTTATTTGCCAAAAATAGAAAATCATCTGGAAGCACGACTATGGAATGATGTTTTTATATTTGCGCAAGAAGAGCTTGGAATACCACAAGGGACAATAAAAGCTACTGTACTCATTGAGACAATAACTGCTGCATTTGAGATGGATGAAATATTATATGAATTAAAAGATCATGCAGCTGGGCTAAATTGTGGACGCTGGGATTATATATTCAGTTTTATTAAAAAATTCCGTGAAAATTCTGATGTGCTATTACCAGATCGTTCTTCCATTACGATGGCAACGCCGTTTATGCGTGCATATTCTTTACTGGCGATTCAAACTTGTCATAAACGTGGAGCTTTAGCTATCGGGGGGATGGCTGCACAAATTCCGATAAAAGAGGATGAATATGCAGATGAAGAAGCATTTAATAAAGTTCGTGCAGATAAAAAAAGAGAAGTGACGGACGGACATGATGGAACATGGGTTGCTCATCCAAGAATGGTTCATTTTGTGAAAAATATTTTTGATAAAAGAATGTCTGCCCCAAACCAAATAAATAACAAAATTGAAATAGATATTTCACAAAAGGACTTATTACAAACACCTAAAGGAAACATTACGGAAAAAGGGCTGCGAACAAATATTAGTGTGGGGATTCGTTATATAGGAGCTTGGCTAAAGGGGGAGGGAGCTGTACCGATTAACCATCTAATGGAAGACGCAGCAACCGCGGAAATTTCACGTGCTCAAGTATGGCAATGGATCCGTCATCAGGAGGGGATGCTTGATGATGGGAGGAAGATAACCTTTGATATGGTAGATGAAATGATTGCTGAAGAGTTAGATAAAATGCTTGATCAAATGGGAGAAAGTTCATTTTTAGATGGAGGTTATCCAAGAGCGGCAGAAATATTTACTATGTTAATCCACAAAGAAGAATTTGAGGAATTTTTAACAATTCCGGCATATAAGGAATTAATTAAAGGAGGACTTATAAATGATTGAAAAACGTGCTGAGCAATTAAGAAATGAATGGGAAAAGGACTTAAGATGGGTAGGTATTGAGCGTCCGTATACAGCAGAAGATGTGATACGTTTACGTGGATCAATGGATATCGAGTATACCCTTGCTGAAAAAGGTTCTAAAAAGTTATGGGATTTAATTAATAATGAAGATTATGTAAATGCATTAGGGGCGTTAACTGGTAACCAAGCAGTTCAACAAGTAAAAGCAGGCCTAAAAGCAATTTACTTAAGCGGCTGGCAGGTGGCTGCAGATGCAAACCTAGCTGGACAAATGTATCCAGACCAAAGTCTATATCCGGTAAATAGTGTACCTAATGTAGCAAAACGGATTAATCAGGCATTACAGCGCGCGGATCAAGTTCACTATGCCGAAGGGGATGACTCTATCGATTGGTTCGCTCCCATTGTTGCGGATGCTGAGGCAGGTTTTGGTGGTCAATTAAATGTCTTCGAATTAATGAAATCAATGATTGAGGCTGGTGCTTCAGGTGTTCATTTTGAGGATCAGTTAGCTTCTGAGAAAAAATGCGGACACTTGGGAGGAAAAGTATTACTGCCGACCCAAAATGCTGTTAGGAACCTAATCGCAGCTCGTTTTGCAGCAGATGTGATGGGAACGCCAACTGTTATTATCGCTCGTACGGATGCGAATGCTGCTGATATGATTACAAGCGATGTGGATCCGTATGATGCAGAATTTATTACAGGTGACCGAACTACAGAAGGATTTTTTAAGACGAAATCAGGAATTGATCAGGCAATTGCACGTGGTTTGGCTTATGCTCCATATGCAGACCTTATCTGGTGCGAAACATCCGAACCGGACCTAAAAGAAGCACAAAAATTTGCAGATGCCATCCACGAGAAGTTTCCTAATAAACTATTAGCATATAATTGTTCACCATCCTTTAATTGGAAGAGTAAACTAACGGATTCAGAAATTGCGAATTTCCAAAAAGAAATTGGAAAAATGGGCTATAAATTCCAGTTCGTAACACTGGCTGGGTTCCACGCGCTTAATCATAGTATGTTTGAGCTTGCCCGTAAATATAAAACAACTGGCATGGCTGCGTATTCAGAGCTTCAGCAAGCTGAATTTGCTAGTGAAGAGAATGGGTATACTGCTACACGTCACCAGCGTGAGGTTGGAACAGGTTATTTTGATGAAGTATCACAAGTCATTTCAGGTGGAACATCTTCAACTGGTGCTCTAAAAGGATCAACAGAGGAAGCTCAATTTAGTAAATAAGGATAAATTGTTGTGTAGTGACTTTAATTTTATCAGAAGGTGTCCTTTTTGTTTACTAAAAATCGTACGGAAAAGTAAAATAAAGAAGTTCGGGAGTTCCATCTAGAGACGGGACTCCCGAACCTTTTTTACATTTACTGGGGTTTTGCCCCGGCCTTATTTAATTTGGTCTCTTGGGTAAAGGCAAATTTTAATCAAAATTGGAAATAGTAGAACAATTTGTTGTAGAAGTTGCAGTAACAATGTTTATTATAAAAGGTAAATTGATGGTAGGTAACAAGGAAAAATGTCATATTTTGAAATAGTATTGTAATGTTTTTAATACATTATTGTCATTATGGAGTGGTATAATTCGAATTGCCTAGTATTTTAGGAGAAAATAATCATTACTGCTTTATGACAAATTTAATAGATACATACATAGAACAAAAGATGCGGTATTGAAATGCTAGAAAAAAGGGGAAAGTCAATTGAGAAAAATGATAATGACAGCGACAACTGTTGCTGTAGTAGGCTTAGGGAGCACAATATTTAGTGGTTTTGCTCATGCAGAATCTATAAGCAATCTAGAAAATAAACAATCACAGATCCAGAATGAACGTGCAGAAATCAAAGCAGATTTGTCAAAAGCGGAGGCCGAGGTTGCAGATGTTTTATTTGATCTAAAAGAATTAAATGATGAACTGAATCGCATTAACAGTGCATTAGATGAAAACCAAGCAAAAATGGCAGAAACAGAAGAAGATATTTCTAAAACAAAAAAAGAAATCAATAAACTCGATAAAGAAATAAAAAAATTACAAGACAAAATAGAAGAACGCTATGAAATTCTAAAAGACCGTATAGCCTCTTACCAAAAAAGTGGTGGAGATATCCAGTACCTGGAGGTATTAACTGGAGCTGAAGATTTTGGAGATTTTATTAGCCGATCTTCAGCAGTATCTAGGATTACTGATTCCGATAAAAGGCTGATGGAGCAACAGCAAAAAGATAAGGCTAAGGTAGAAGAAAAGCAGGCAATTGTAGAAGGAAAGCTTGACGAACAAAAAGAGAAAAAAGTAGATTTAAATGAAATGAAATACATCATTACAGAACAAAAGGAACAAAAAGAAAAGAATCAACAAGATTTAAAGGATAAAGAAACAAAGCTTACTGACATGAAGGAAAATTTACAAACAGAGGATAGCAGTCTAGCAGCTCTAGAATCAGAAATTAAAGATGAGATCGAAGCAGCTAATACTCCGGAAGAAACCAGCAATACAGAATCAGAAGAATCTGATGCGGACGAAAACGAAACGAATACAGATTCCGATTCAAGTTCCGATAATGAATCAGAATCTAGCTCATCAGAATCTCGTTCAGATGAAAATAACGCTAGCACAGACGAGAACGATTCAAGTTCAAGTGAATCCAATGAAAATTCAAACCCTAATTCTACAGATGCTAGTTCTAATAATAATTCTACCGATCAAAAAAGCAATTCAAAAAGTGAAAAGAAACCTGCTAAAAAGGAAAATACATCACCGGAACCAAAACCAAATGGAAATATAGGTACAGTGATTAATGCTGGAAATAAATACATTGGAAATTCAACTTATGTTTTCGGCGGTGGGCGTACGGAAGCAGATATTCAAAAAGGAAGATTTGATTGCTCCGGCTTTGTTTCTTGGGCTTATTCAGAGGCTGGAATTTCAATACCTGCAAGCACTGGAGCTTTAACAGGAGTAGGTACAACAGTCTCACCGGATAATATGCAACCAGGTGACCTAGTATTCTTTAATACCAATGGAACAAATGGTCACGTAGGCATTTATATAGGCAACGGTAAATTTATCGGTTCTCAAACCTCTACTGGTGTAGCAGTTGCTGACATGTCAAATGGTTATTGGAAAGATAATTTTTCTGGTTTAGTAAAAAGAGTCAAATAACATTTTAATAGAGTAGAAAAAGCGTATGAATGTTTACATGGACTTCATACGCTTTTTTGTTTTGTAAAGAGGGCACATGGCCTTTAACAGCATTATCCATTTTTATGTTCACCTTTTTTATTCGTTCCTCTAAAAACCTTTGCACTGCGGATATATTCTACATCCGAAACATGTAATCGAGCATTTATTACCCGGGCAATAGCAAAAAAATAATCGGAAACACGATTCACATATCTTAAGACAATCTCAGGAATACCATCTTGTGCTTTCATTAAAGATACAATTAGCCGTTCTGCTCTTCTTGTAACTGTACGTGCGATATGTATAGAAGCGGCAGGGCTGGAACCACCTGGTAGAATAAAACGCTCTAATTTTGGTGCTTCGTTAATGTATTCATCCATTTTTTCTTCTAAATATGCAACCATTTCTTCACTCATTTTGTATTGATGTTTATCTGTTATATAAGCTAGGTCAGATCCGCAATCAAATAATTCATGTTGGATTTTTTCCAAGTCATCCAATATGTCTTTAAAAAGTTCTTTATCTAATTCTGCAACTGCTTTTCCTACAAACGAATTCGCCTCATCCAATGTCCCATATGCTTCAATACGGATATCATCTTTACTCACTCGTCCTCCAATTACACTTGTAAACCCCTTGTCTCCGGATTTTGTATATAGTCGCATTCGTTTTTCCTCCTTTTTATCACGAAGATTTACTTCATGTTATCACATTTCAAATGGACATTAGTCATATTTCTTATGAAATGTCTTTAAGGGTGGTGCTTATTGGGTGTTCCTTATCACTTTTTTAATAAGCGTGTAAACACCTCCTCTAATTGCTGTAACTAAAACAGAGGTGGAACTGGCATTAGATAGAAACTTACCTTGTTGCGTAGCTGCAATCAATATATTGTCTGTTGAAGCTGTATCTGCAGTTTTGTTTGTTTTAGAAGTTGCTATATTCATATCCTTTAATGCTTCCACTTTTGCTTCCATGGCCGACATTACCGCTTGAATAAATGCTGTTTCTTTTAGCTTTCCATTCACAAATATCCATGTATTTATCGCATTTTCGGCCCCAGCTATTACTACAATGAACAAAGAAAACTGATTTTCCCTCCAAAATTGAAATGCTACGTGATCACGTTTAATTGCAGTCATCATGCCGACAGTTGCTTTCGGATGAAAGTTATGTGTTATTAGGTGCCGCTGCATTATATCGTGAGCAGGATCATTACAGTTTTCCGCCTTATTTATATCACAAATTACAAAATAAGAATGCCAGCCAACCCCAGATCCGCATATGCCTGTTGAAAGAGTGCGAAGCGGGATAGGGGATTTAAGGAGAATATGTTCCTTTTTCACCACTAAGTAAGATTCATCTATTTTTATATTATTTTCAAGCTTTAATTCCGATCGCGGCATCATATGTAATTGTGGCTTAGCAACTTCCGGGTGAGGGTGAGTTTTAACGGTTGTTTGGTATACCTCTTCGATTATTGGTTCAGTTAATACTTGAATAGGTGTATCCAACATTTTCGTTTGTCCACGGCGTAATAATAAGAGTCTGTCACAATAAAGACTTGCCAAATTTAAATCATGGAAAATAGAAATGACTGTCATTTTTTGTTCGGCAGTCGACTTTTTTAGTAAATCAAGTAGTTCTTTTTGGTGTGCCAGATCAAGATGGTTCGTGGGCTCGTCAAGCAATAGAAATTGTGGTTGTTGTACTAATGCTTGAGCTAGAAAGACACGCTGTTGCTCTCCACCTGATAATTCATGTAGAGAAGCTTCAGCGAATCTCTCAACATTTGTTTGTTTCAATATCTTTTGGAGGATTGATTCATCGGTTTCCGTCCAAGTTTGGAAAAGTCCGTTATGATGCGCATACCTCCCAAGTGCAATAGTGTCTTTAACCGTGTAAGGAAATGTTTGTGATGTTAATTGTGGCAAGACGGCCATTGTCCGAGCTAATTCCTTTTTTGAAAAACGGGTTATGTTTTTATCATTTACTAGAATAGAGCCTTGCGCGACAGGAATCAGTCCACTGATCATTTTTAATAATGTTGTTTTTCCACTTCCATTTGGACCTACGATACCAAAGAATTCGCCCTTTTTAACAGAAAAGGTAACATCTTTAATAATAGGGTGATCCGCGTATCCTCCTGATACATGATCTACTGTTAACATGATGCACCGCCTTTACTTGTTTTTCTTTTTCTCATCAAAATTAATGCAAAAACGGGCGCTCCAATTAATGCAGTGATCACTCCAATCGGCAGCAGTTGTGGTGAAATAATTGTTCTTGAAACAAGATCCGCTAAAATTAAAAAGCTAGAACCTGTTAAAATGGATAAAGGTAAAAGGTGCGTATGATCAGGTCCCCATAAAAGTCTTGTTAAATGGGGAATCACCAATCCGACAAATCCAATCGCACCAGATACTGCAACTGCTGCACCAGTTAGCGTTGATCCTGCAGTTAAAACGATTAGTTTTCGTCGTTGAACATCAACACCCAGATAATGCGCACGTTCTTCACCAAATGACATCGCATTTAACTCTTTGCTGTTTGCCAAAAGTAATAAAGAGCCAACCATAAAAAATGGAAGAATAATGGCAATGTATTTCCATCCCCGCATGGAAACACTGCCTAACAACCAACCAATAATATCAGAAAGCTGATCACCAGATAATGCGATAATTAAAGAAATAAATGCACCTAGAAATGAATTGAAAATAATCCCTGTTAAAATAATTGTCTCCACACGCATTGTACTCTCTACTTGGCGGGCAAAAAAGAGAACGAGCATTATCGTGATAAAAGCTGCGCTAATACTTAATATTGGCAACGTATAAAGGCCAAGAAGCGGGAGGGTAATATTAAAAAACAAAGTGGAAACCGCTCCGACAGATGCTCCAGACGATACTCCTAGAATATATGGGTCTGCTAATGGATTTCTCAACAATCCTTGGAAAGCCGCTCCAGCAATAGCGAGAGAGGCTCCAACAAATCCTGCCAACAGTACTCTGGGCAGTCGTATTTGGTAAACGATATCAATATACATTGGATCTATATCATGAGTAAAAGATAAATGTAGCAATGGTGATAAAATAATAGGAAAAATATCAGTAACCGGCACCGCAACACTGCCAACAGCAATCCCAAATAAAATGGATACAATGAACATAAGAAAGCTAGCAAGGTAAGCTATAACATATTTACTCTTCAAAAATTTCAGGATAGACAACCTTTGCCATCTCCTTCGCACCATCGACTAAACGCGGACCTGGTCGGCTGACTAAATCTGCATCAATATCAAATACTTGCTTCTCTTTAATCGCAGTTACGTTACTCCAGCCATCACGGTCTAATACTTGATCAACCGGGTTATCTATATAGTCGCCGTATGTCGTAAGAATAACATCGGGATTTAACTCAACAATCGCCTCAGGATCCAACTGGACCCAACCCTCTTGTTCTTTAGCCGCATTATCTGCATGAATAATGGTTAATAATTCTTGCCAAAAAGTATTCTTCCCTGCCGTGAATATTTCTGGTTCAGGCGAGGATTCCATAAATACGGATTGACGATCTTTGTCTTGGATTGCCTCTGTCTTTTCTTGAATTTCAGCAAATCCCTCTTTCATATCTTTAATCATATCATCTGATTTATCCTCTGTTCCTGTAATGGTGCCAATGTTTTTAATAGATGTGTAGGCAGATTCAATGCTTTGTGCGTCTGTAACAACAAATACTGTAATATCTGCATCACGAAGTTGTTGCAATGCTTTTTTAGAATATTCTGCGCCTGATTCATGTGCTAAAACAAGGTCAGGTTGTAGGCTAATGATTTTTTCGACGTTTAATTCCATTCCGCCAATTTTATTGATCTCATCAACTTCTTCGGGGTAATTATCATGATCAGATACACCAACAATCTTATCTCCCAAGCCGAGTGCAAAAGAGATTTCTGTATTACTTGGCATTAAAGAAACAATTTTCTCAGGTTCTTCTTCCATGGTGATTTCGTTATCAAGCGCATCTTTGACAGTTATCGGAAAATCAGTGTCTGCGTCTGCCATCTGCTTTTGATTGCTATTCACATTATTTTGTTCAGATGCGTTATTCGTATCTTCTGATGAGCAGCCAATGAATAGGCCAAAAGATAGAAAGAGCATCAATAAAAGCGATAGAACCCTTTTCATTATAAAAAACCTCCTATTATTATGTTTAAATGAAAAAAACGTCTCCACATAGAACGGGAAACGGACATGTAAAAGTTAACAACCCTAATAGAAAAAGGGTTGTCCTTCTAAACCATCCTGTTCCTCGCAGGTGTGGTGTATTAAGATACAGGCAGGTCTCCTGACTTATGGTCATCGCTATACTGTTCCTTCCCATCCAATAGACAGTGGCACTGACAGTAGGCTCGCACATACAGTGGCGGGACCGTGTTGGATTTTCACCAACTTCCCTTTTAAGCATTCAATGAAGAAATCACCAGTATCTCTTTTAATTTTTTCATTTTGGATAATTATACCTGAAAAAAATAAAAAAGGAAAAAGTGAATTTGTCAAATCCGAGTAGAATTATTTTCATGTCGGGGTAGAAGTAGTATGATAAAGTATGTATGTTTTATTTCGAAATTGATTATAACAGGAGGTAACATATATGCAAGATGTACAAGAATTTAGGAAAGCATCCTACGATATTGATCCGATTTATACCAAGCGTTGGTCACCGCGTTCTTTTTTAAATAAGTCAGTTCCAGAGGATGTGTTGCACAGTATATTTGAAGCTGCACGCTGGGCACCTTCAGCAGCAAATATTCAGCCATGGAGATTTATAATCGCTCGAACAGAAGAGGACCGGAAAAAGTTTTTAGATTTTATGTTCGATGGAAATGCCATTTGGTGTGATAAGGCACCTGTTTTAGTGGCAGTTGTCTCCAAGACAGTATCTGAATTTACAAAAGGGTATAATCCATCACATGCCTTTGATACAGGAACAGCCTGGGGCTATTTAGCATTAGAAGCTGCTCGAAAAGGATTAGCTTCACATGCAATGGGTGGATTTCATAAAGATAAGGCAAAAGAAATTTTAAATATTCCAGAAGATTATACGGTACATGCGATTATAGCGGTTGGTTATCGAGGTGACAAACAAACATTGCCGGAGAAATTCCAGGACAGAGAACAACCTTCAAACAGAAACGAAATAGAAATGTTTATTTCTGAAGGAGCGTTTGAAGAGAAATTATAATCAAATAGGGAAGGCTTTGCTTGATGGCAAAGCCTTCCCTATTTTTTAACGAGTACCTACACCTAAACCATTGAAAACCTTAGCTCCAGCCTCTGCAACCTGAACATCATGGTCAACAGAACTTCCACTCACACCGATCGCTCCTACCACTTTGTTATCTTTAATAAGTGGAATTCCGCCGCCAAAAACTACAATGCGTCCATTATTTGTTGTGTTAAGGCCGTATAGTTCAGCATTTGGAACAGTAGCTGCTTCTAAATTGCTCGTAGGCATTTTTAGTGCAACAGAAGTCCAAGCTTTATTTTGGGCAATATCAATGCTCGCAAGCCAAGCATCGTCCATACGATGGGTTGCAATTAAATTTCCGCCTTCATCCATAATAGAAATAACCATGGAAACTCCAATTTTTTCAGCTTCTTTTTCAGCACCTTCAATTAATTGTTTGGCTGTCGCTAAATTCATTTTACTCATAAAAATTACCTCCTAATTTTAAATATTTGGTAAATTCATTATAAAAATTTACTACTTTAACATTCCGTGCGGGTCAATGACGAATTTTTTTGCAACACCGCCATCAAATTCCTTATACCCGGCAGGTGCATCATCTAGCGAAATAACTGTTGCATTAACAGCTTTAGCAATTTGAGCTTTTCCGCTTAAAATAGCTTGCATTAAATCTCTATGATACTTCATTACAGGCGTTTGACCAGTCACAAACGTGTGTGCTTTTGCAAAACCTAATCCGAAGCGTATTTTTAACGTTCCTTCTTTGGCCTCTGCATCCTCAGCACCAGGATCCCCCGTTACGTACAGACCTGGAATACCTAAACGTCCGCCAGCTCGAGTAGCTCCCATGATAGAATTTAGAACGGTGGCCGGAGCTTCTCCTGCTCCTTCTCCGTGTCCGCTTGCTTCAAAGCCAACAGCATCGATAGCACAATCCACTTCAGGAATTCCGAGGATTTGTTCGATTTGTTCTTCCAGTTTATCATGTTGTCTTAAATTTACCGTTTCACATCCAAAGCTTCTTGCCTGAGCTAGTCTTTCTTCAATCAAATCTCCAACAATAACTACGGAGGCACCCAAGATTTGTGCAGCATGAGCAGCAGCTAATCCAACAGGTCCAGCACCTGCTACATATACCGTTGAACCTGGTTTTACACCTGCACTAACAGCACCATGATAACCAGTAGGGAAAATATCAGACAACATTGTTAAATCAAGTATTTTCTCCATCGCCTGATCTTTATCCGGGAACTTTAAAAGTTGAAAATCTGCGTATGGAACCATCACATATTCGGATTGGCCACCGACCCATCCGCCCATATCTACGTAGCCATAAGCAGATCCAGGTCTATCTGGATTAACATTCTCACAAATATGTGTATCTTGCTGCTTACAATTTCTGCACCTTCCACATGCAATATTAAATGGAACAGATACAAGATCTCCTTTTTTTATGAATTCGACATCCCGTCCAACCTCAATCACTTCACCAGTGATTTCATGTCCAAGAACAAGTCCTGAAGGGGCGGTTGTTCTGCCTCGAACCATATGCTGGTCACTTCCACATATGTTTGTAACAATAACCTTCAAGATTACCCCGTGCTCACATTTTCTTCCAACGTTTAATGGGTTAACTCCAGGACCATCTTTTAATACAAGATCAGGAAAGCCAATTTCACGAACCTCGACTTCTCCAGGTTTTGTGTATACGACACCTTTATTAGTTGCCATTCAACTGCCTCCTATCATTTTTAACTTGTAGTAAATACAATCATTTTACAGATTTATTTATTTCCCCCTTTTTCCATTTGATTAAGTATTCTAGGATGTGCTATTTACTTACCCCTATCATAAGCTGCTTTAGTTATCAGGTAAAATAGCTAATATTGATAGTTGCTATCACTTGAACAGATAGCATAATTTTTTATTGATTAATTTTATTCATTGCTCGTGGTAAGCTCTGAAAATTGGTTTAACTAAGGGAGGATAAACAACATCTGTAAATTTATTGATTGTCTCGATAAACTTATTCATGGTGTTTGTCATATATGCATCAGAACGCCGTATAAAAGAAGTGGATATTCGACTATATTTATCAGGAATTTCATGGCATTGAATAATACCATCCAATTCTAATTGTCGAACGGTAGACTGGGGTACAAGGCTGATTCCAAGGCCTGAGATGACACTTCCCAGAATGGTTTCTAACGTACCGAATTCCAATACTTTTGAATTAATGACTCCTTCATGTTTAAGCCAGTCTTCCAACCGGGCACGATAATTACAGCCTAAATTAAAAACAAGAAGAGGTTTCTGTTTTAGGTCATCAAATGAGGTTTTTTCATTGCTGGATATTAGGACTAAATTTTCCTGGAAGACGTCCACCTTATCAATATTAGGGTGAGATTCGAACCCAGTGACAAAAGCACCGTCCAATTTCCGTTTGAGGAGTTGATCGATAAGTTCTTTAGTCACGCCAGTGATAAGCGATAAATCAACATTGGGGTAGTTTCTGTGGTAGTTGGATAAGATAATTGGTAATTTAATAACGGTTTCTACTGTACCAATTTCCAGTATTCCTGAGGGGATATCGGGATCTTTAATTGCTTTTTCCATTTCGTTTACCATGTGAATGATCTTTTCAGAGTAGTTTAAAAGCATCTTTCCTTCTGAATTTAGCGTTGTTCCTCGACTGTGCCTGTGAAATAATTGTGTGTTTAATTTTGTTTCTAAAGATTTTATTCTGGCAGTTACATGTGATTGAACGTAGCTTAGTTCATCTGCAGCTTTACTGATACTTCCATTTTTAGCAACGCTTTGAAAGATCAGCAAATCTTTTATTTCCAATTGAAACCACCTCCAATTTTAATTTCTTAAATACCGATAGCTATCTTTTCTTGTCATCTCTATAAATAATAGGTACATCTATGCACTATGTTATAATAAATTGAAAATATTAACAAGTAAGAAAAGCGGGAAAACAGTTACGGCTTTAAAAGGTTTGTATGAGAATCGCTTTCGATTTTGATATATATAAAGTATTAAAATTTAAAATTCTAATACTATATATATCATCGAGTAATCTAATCTATATTAGTAATATTTAATCGCACATCGTATAATTGATTCAAATATATTTTTTGATAACGGGCAATATTTGGATATAAGGGATTGATAAACATAGGAGAAATAAAGCGAATACGACAAAGAATTCAACTTAGTTAGAAGATAAGCTATCAGTATGTAAGATACCAACCATCATTAACTATCATTATACGCGAAGTAGTATGCATTGTATAATTAACATAAATAAAATCAGAATTATATAAAAACTGTTTTATAGGAAATTCATCTAAAAGGAGGAACATAAATGACGAAGCATTATGATGTAATTGTAGTAGGGGCGGGTTCTATGGGGATGGCTGCTGGGTATTATTTGGCACGTCAAGGAGTTAGGACGCTATTAATAGATGCTTTTGACCCACCACATGATCAGGGAAGTCATTTCGGTGAAACGCGTATTATTCGGCATGCTTATGGGGAAGGAAGAGAATATGTTCCGCTTGCACTTAGAGCTCAGGAATTATGGAATGAGCTTGAGAAGAAAAGTCATCTAAAAATGTTTACACAATCAGGAGCGATGGGATTTGGCCCTAAAGGTGATTCTCCATTCATTGATGAGGCAATAGCTAGCGGAAAAGAACATCATTTAGAGGTGGATTATCTTACAGGTGCGGAAATGAAAGAACGATTTCCAGGTTTGAATGTACCGGATGATTATAGTGCCTTTTTTGAGCCTCATTCGGGATTTTTGTTTAGTGAAAATAATATTAAAGCATACAGGGAGCTTGCTGAATACCATGGGGCTGATTTATCTGTAAATAATCCGGTTGAAAACATTGAAGCTTATGAGGGTTCTGTTAAGGTAATTACGAAAAAGGAAACTTTTATTGGCGATAAATTAATTATCAGCGGTGGTGCTTGGAACAAGAAAATAGCAGCCAAACTCAATCTTGATCTTGCACTTATTCCTTCTCGTCAACCAGTTGCCTGGTTTGAGGCCGATGAAAAATTGTTTAATGTGAATGTATTTCCTACATTTATGGTGGAGGTTCCAAGAAGGGATAAGCGAGCAATTTATTATGGTTTTCCAACTTTTAATGGATGTGGACTAAAAATAGGCAGACATGAGTATGTAGATGCAGTTGATCCAGATACAATGAATCGGGAATTTGGTTCTGATGCAAACGATGAAGGTCATCTGCGAGAATTCTTGGACGAATTCATGCCAAAAGCTTCAGGAGCCCTGAAAAAAGGGGTGATTTGCATGTATACTAGAACCCCGGATGGTCATTTTATTATTGATAAACACCCAGAATACCCACATATTTCCATCGCAGCTGGATTTGCTGGTCATGGATATAAATTTGCAAGTGTTGTAGGTGAAATTTTGTCACAATTGGCTATATCAGGGGAAACAGATCATGATATATCCCTTTTTAAGATTGACCGACCAAGTCTTAAAATGGCAAAAACTAAAACTTAATATGTGATACAGGTTTTAGGTGTCCGATTTTCCTGGACATCTTTTTTATTTAACTGAGTTGTAATGCGGTTGGCGCTGAATAAGTATTGCGTAATCATTGCTAAATGATTCATTTGTTTAATCATGTTTTGACCCTTTCCTCTTTAAACCATTACAATGAAGTATAAAGTGAATTTGCCTAGGGGGAAAACCATGAACACAACATCTATTAAACTAACTGATTTATCAAAGGTTTACGGAAAATATGAAGCAGTTAAAAATTTGCAGCTGGAAGTACCGCGGGGAGAATTATTTGGATTTTTAGGACCCAATGGTGCAGGGAAAACGAGCACGATTAAAATGATGACCGGTTTGCTTGAGCCAACGAAGGGGACGGTGAAAGTTGCTGGTATCAATATATGGCAAGATCCTCTTGAAGCTAAAAAGCGGATTGCCTATGTACCGGATCAGCCGAATTTGTATCCGAAATTAACTGGATGGGAGTATCTGCAGTTTATCGCGTCTGTGTTTCGTATTCCTAATAAGAAATTTCAAGTTAAAGCGGAAGAGTTATTACATATATTCAGTTTGACAAATAGAGTAGATGAATTAATAGAAAGCTATTCTCATGGGATGAAACAAAAAATTGCGATTTGCGGTGCACTTATTCATGAACCAGATGTGTTATTTTTAGATGAACCAACTGTAGGATTAGATCCAAATAGTGCCCGCAGTTTAAAAAAATTATTAAGGGAATTGTGTGATCATGGTATGACAGCGTTTGTTTCGACACATATACTGGAAATTGCCGAACAAATGTGTGACCGTATAGGGATTATATTAGAAGGAAGAATTATCGCATTAGGTACTATGGGTGAGTTAAGGGAACATAAGGGCAGCACAAATAGGAGTTTGGAAGATATTTTTCTTGAACTGACCGGAGGCGAGGATCAGCAAGCCTTGATTAGTGAAATTTCCAAAACAGATCAAGGTGATAAATAATGATGAAACCTCTTTTGAAAAACCAATGGAAAATTATAACAAATACATTACAGACGCAGAGTTTGAAAAATTATATAAGTTATGTAATAGCCTTTGGATTTGTTGCGTTCTTTCTATTTTTAATTTGCAGAGGTATATGGGAAATTAGTGATGCGATTACACAACCAGTTTTATTCGGCATTTTATCATATGGTTTTTTAATGATTATTGGATTTATACTGTTATTAGGTTTACCTCAAGTGTTTAAACATTTGTATTCTGCAACTGATTTAAACTTGTTATTTACTTTACCGATCCCAACGCAGTATATTTTTTGGATGAAGTATTTTCAAAGTTTCATTGGTATCCCATTCTTCACTTTTGTGTTTTGTCTTATCCCTTTAATAATGTACGGTATTGTCGTTGAAGCTCATTTTCTGTATTACCCAGTCGCCTTTATTGTGTTGCTTGCATTTACGATTATCGGATTGTCGCTTGCTTATTTATTTAATCTCATTCTGATTCAAATCATACCAGCGAGTAAAGCAAATGAGTTTATGACAATGATGAGTGTTTTATCTGGTTTATTTGTTTATTTATTGCTTATGCTTCCAAATTGGATGAATAACCAATCAATGAATGAACTTCTTTTATCTGGACTGCCATTATTTCCGGACTGGTTTCCTGTTAATTGGGGCAGTGAGGCAATAATTCATGCTTCCCATGGATCAATTCACTTACTTCTGCCAACTTTAATGCTGCTGCTATTAACTGTAATTTGTATGGTTTTATCTACATCTTTGGTTGAAAAGGGATTCCGTACTGGCTGGATTCGATTAAATGAAGGAAGTAGCCAAAAGAAAAAAATAAAAAAACGACAGACGTCACATCCCCTCTCTCATCCGGTAATTGCCGTTGGAATAAAAGAATGGTATGCAATTAAACGGGATATGCGTGAATGGCTTGCTTTTATGCCAATGCTTTTCTTTATGATATTTCCGTTAATTGGTTTTTTAAACGGCGACGCTAAACTTAATGATATACGAGTTTTCAATGAGGTATCATGGCCAATTGCCCAAGGCGCAATATTATTTTTACATGCCATTTTAAACGGAACACTCGCAGCTTCCTCCATTGGTCGTGAAGGGTCTTCTGCCTGGATACTTCGTGTATTGCCGTTGCCGGGAAAATACATTGCAATTGGAAAATTATGGATTAGCTGGCTTACGCCCTTTGTATTGCTGACTTTTTTTGAAATAATTGTCGGGGTTATCTTAGGCTGGACGTTTTTTCAGTTTATTACAGGTATTGTAATAAAAGCAGTTATCTCAATAGGTATTAGTTCAATAGGATTGTGGCTTGGGACAACGGGAGCAAAGTATAACCCGGAAAACCCGCAAGCACGGTTGAAATTTGGTACATCTATTATTTTAATGGTGTTATCTTATGTCTATATATTTTTTGCGTTGATTCCATACGTGATCTTAATAATTCCAGCAGAAACGGCGTCTATTGCAGCAGAAGTAAGCCATGATATTTCGGGATTTTTCGGAGCAATTATCGGCATTGTTGCAACATTATTAGCGTGGAAAGCAAGCAGTCCTTTTATAGTAGGAATACTTTGCATTATCGTTATGCTCATCATATCTTCTGGAGTCGCAATAATTTTTACTATGGTAAGTGCAAGAAGAATGGATAGAGGAATAGAAATTGATTTTGTAAATGGAACGAAAGCAATTTCGGGCCGGAGGACACCTAGTAAGCGTTTGTATTAGTGAGGAAAGGAATGATGAATGGAAAATTGATTGATTTAAAGTTGTCCATAAAAAGTTCCATATCCATAACTTAAATATTTATATTGGAGTTTTGCTGCACTGTTTATTTTTTAAAAAACTTTTTTGTTAGAAATCAAAGAGAGAGGGGCAAGTCTGATGAATGAAGAATATGTTGTTGGATGGGGGACATTGGCTTTAATTAATGCAGGTCTGGCTCAAGGGAAAAATAGGAGTGGCTTAAATTGGTTTTTGCTGTCACTATTCCTAGGTCCAATAGCAACATTACTATTAGTAATAGTAGAAAAGAGAGCAAATCCTGAAGAATGAGAAAACTGAAGGGGTGTTCATATGCACCATACCATTATTGATTCACATATCCATCTTGATGTTTATCCTGAAAAAGATCAGGAAAATATTTTACAAGATCTAGAAAAGCATCAAATAGAAGCACTTATTGCGGTTTCGCAGCACTTGGCCTCTGCAGAAATTAATTTGGCATTGGCTAAGAGGAATACAAGTATTAAACCCGCATTTGGTTTCCATCCGGAACAAACATTGCCTGCTGACAGTGAGATTGCTGAACTGCAACAATTTATTGAAAAGAATCAAAGCAAAATGATAGCAGTTGGGGAAGTTGGTTTACCCTATTATCTGAGGAAAAAGAACCATGCGTTTTCACTTGAAGCTTATATTGAAATTTTAGATCTATTTATTGAACAAGCAGCTCAGCTAAATAAACCAATTGTTTTACATGCAGTGTATGAAGACGCTCCAATCGTTTGTGAGCTGCTTGAAAAGTATTCTTATCATAAGGCACATTTTCACTGGTTTAAAGGTGATCAAAAAACAATTCAACATATGGCAAAAAACGGGTATTATATTTCAATAACGCCAGACGTCCTGTATGAGGAAGAAATTCAATATTTGGTTAAAACTTATCCGTTATCGCAAATGATGGTAGAGACAGATGGGCCCTGGCCATTTAAAGGACCATTCACGAATACAATGACCCATCCTAAAATGCTTCACGAATCAATTCGAAAAATCGCAGCGATTAAGCAGATGGAGATTTCTGGAGTATATGGCAGGTTGTATAATAATACGAAAAGATTTTATGACCTTTAAGAAATTATACATTTAAACATTACACCGGCTAAAATAAAAATACCGCCTAATATGGCTATCCATGTTATTATTTTGTATTTATTCATAAAAAATCCCTCCCATCATTATATTTATTATCTTTTCGATGGAAAGATGTTTAAAAGTAAGCATCAAGTGGCCGAATCATATAATTTCTTCTTAAAGGAAAGGGGAAGTCAGTGAAAAATCGCCCAGTTTTAAAAATTAAACAAACACCTATTGAGAAAATATTAAATATAATTGCCTTTGTCATTTTTTTAGGAAGTATCCTTTACATTTTATTTGAATGGTCATCGATGCCAAATGAAGTTCCAGGGCATTATAATGCTATTGGGGAAGTTGATCGTTGGGGGAGAAAAGGAGAATTATGGATTGTTCCATTTGTCGGGTTGGTGTTATGGGTAGGGTTGAGTATCCTTGAAAAATTCCCTCATATTCATAACTACAGTAATTTAACGGAAGATAATGCAGAACAGCAATATAAAAATTCCCGACTGATGTTAAACTTTCTAAAAAATGAAATACTGCTGATCTTTGCCTATATAAATTGGAAGGACATTCAAGTAGCAAAAGGTCAAGCAGAATCATTAGGAATTTGGTTTTTACCGATATTCCTTATAATCATTTTTGGTACATTGATTTTCTTCGTTTTAAGATCCCTTCGATTAAAATAAAGATGATTGATATCAACAATGTTTTTTCTGTTTAAACTTCTCTACTTAATGGAACGATAAAAATAAGTGAACAAAATAAAAGGAGACAAAAATGAGACGTTTAATTCGCAGACTTATAAAATATGGTCCAATTATTTATCCTATCATTCGGAAAATAATCATGAAGATAAGAAGAAAGAAAGATAATTACAAAGTAAGTGATAAAAAATAAACTGCAGATATACTGCTACAATCCATGTTAAGGAGGGAGTTCATCATAAGAAACTCCTTCTTTTGCTTTATGAACTGCTTTCACAATGAAGTTGCCCCTTCTAAGATATCGTGTTATTTTAAGTATAATCTAAAAATTAATAATAATAAAAATAAAGGGGAGGGGATGGCGGATGATCAATAAGGATGAAACGGTATTTGTGTTGGTCGATGTACAGGGGAAATTAGCAAAAATCATACATGAAAGTGAAGAACTATTAGAAAATATTATTACTTTAATTGATGGATTGCGTGCCCTAGATATACCAATTCTTTGGCTGGAACAATATCCTAGAGGCTTAGGGCCAACGACAAAAGAAGTAGCTAACCATCTAGATGGATTAGAACCTATCTCAAAAATGACATTTAGTGCTTGTAAAAATAAAGAATTTATGACAGCACTTAAGGCTTCAGGCAAAAAACAGGCAGTTGTTGCAGGAATAGAAGCTCATGTTTGTGTTTATCAAACGTCAGCAGAATTAAAAGAATTAGGATATGAGGTACAGGTAGTTGCAGACGCAGTATCCTCTAGAACATTAGCGAACAAGGAAATAGGTCTTGAAAAAATGAAAGAGGTTGGTGTCTTAAGTACAAGTGTTGAGATGATCTTATTTGAATTAATGGAAACTGCAGAATGTGAAAAATTCAAAGAAATTAGTAAATTGATAAAATAATGATGAAATGATGTCCTTCGATGTAAATAGTCCATAAAGAAAACGAAAGAGCTGGGACAAAACCCCAGTAAATGTAAAAGAAGTTCGGGAGTCCCATCTCTAGATGGAATTCCCGAACTTCTTTATTTTACTTTTCTGTGCGATTTATACTTATTTAGTAATCCCGTTGACTACTTGCACTGCAGGAGGCTGCTTTCCGCCAGCCTCCTCGGAAGAAAACTACTTCCTACGGGGTCTTCAGACTCGTGCTGTTCCCACAGGAGCATTCCTGTCGGATTAGTGTTCAGGTACTTGTAATAAAAAAGGTTAACAGATTATGAATACCTTATTTCTATTCCTGGCATTAGTAAAAATACTGTTACAGAATTACTAGCTGAAGGAAATGATGGATAAACTCGATTCACCAATCGTAACCATACCCGGAATTTCCTATCGACTTGGAAGTAAAATCATAGCAGAAATAGGTGACATCCACAACTTTAATAACCTAGGTCAGCTATTAGCTTTTGCTGGAATGGAACCATCCATTTATCAATCCGGCCAATATCAAGGAACTGGAAAAATGGTGAAACGTGGATCACCACACCTCCGATGGGCGATGTATCATGCCTCGAGATTGATTTCTATATATTCACCGACGTTCAAGGCATATTATGAAAAGAAGCTCTTAGAAGGCAAACATTATAATGTGGTGTTAAGCCATGTAGCGAAGAAATTAATTAGAGTCATATTCCATTTCATGCGGACAGGCGAATTATATAAAGAAGTTGTTTATACGTAATATTTTGACCGTTATAAAATACTAAAGTTTAACAAAAATACACAGCTTGATGATTAATTTTAAAATCATTAACCA
>NZ_JFBD01000041.1 GCF_000709085.1 Virgibacillus alimentarius
AAAGTTGGGGAGTCGCGCGATCTCGGTCTGAACTTGAGTGATAAAGTTGGGGAGTCGCGCGATCTTGGTCTGAACTTGAGTGATAAAGTTGGGGAGTCGCGCGATCTTGGTTCGAACTCGAGCGATAAAGTTTGAAAGTAGCACGAGCACCGGTTCGTGCGGCAGGTGTCTGGCTCTCTTTGAATTTTGTCGAATTTGAATACATAAAAAATCGCATAGCAATTTCCAACCAAAATCACGTATGAAATTCGGCTTTTACCAATCATTCCATTTTACGGTGAACCAATGAATGCGTATGCTAAATACAAATAGATTAGAAAGGAAGAAGGGAAATTTTTTGCAGGGCAAAAAATGCACTGATTGCTTGCATGGTTTTTTGTTTCATCTAGCATGGACAATCCAAAAATAGAGAGGAGGGAGCGTGCTTGAGATGTGGAGCAAAATGCTTTCTCGTTCAAATAGAAGCAAATGGAGAAAATCAAATGAAGTTCGTCAATGCGAGAACGCCTGCGGAAGCCAGGAAAATCTTTCGCCGGAAATATGGAACAGGGGCTCAAATTCTATCCGTTCGAGAAAAGAAACGGTAATCCTGATGGATGTGGTCGCGCGAACCTGGTCTGAACTCGAGCGACACAGGCAAAAAGTCGCGCGAACTCGGTCCCAACTCGAGCGACACAGGCAAAAAGTCGCGCGAACTCGGTCTGAACTCGAGCGACACAGGCAAAAAGTCGCGCGAGCACCAGTGCGGCAGGTGCTAGCCTCCCAGTGCAAGCCTTCCATCAATAGTGGAAGGCTTTTGACCGGTCATTGCTGTTCAACTTCGGTTTGCTTTCCTTTTTCTTTCTCAAATAATACAAGCAATCCTGGAAGCAGTATTCCTCGTATCAGGAAGGTATCCATTAATATGCCAACAGCTACAATAAACCCGAAAACAAATAAGAGTTCGATTGGTTGTGTGGTTAGGACTGCAAATGTTGCAGCAAGGATAACGCCGGCTGACGAAATCACCCCGCCTGTGTGGGAGACTGCAATTTCGACTGCTTTTCGGATTGGATGGTGTTTTCTTTCCTCCATAAACCTGGACACCAGCATAATATTATAGTCGATACCAAGTGCGACCAGGAATACAAAGGCATACAACGGAACTCTGTTATTGATGGATTCAATTCCAAAGAATAAGTCGACGAGGAACATCCCTAGGCCTAGTGCCGCTACGTAAGAAATCAAAATCGTCCCCATCATGTAAATCGGCATTTTGATTGATTTCGTCAAGAAAATAAGTGCGGCAAAGATTAATAATGTCTCTAATGTGATGATGACTTTTAAATCACGATTGTTTACCGAGCGGTCATCCACGGCTGTGGCTGTTTCGCCGGTGAAATACAGGTTGCCTTCAACATTTGCCTCCTTTGTGATTGTCTCCGATTGACGCATGATTTCCTCCAGTGCATCCATGGCCTCATTTGAATAGGGGTTTGCATCGAAAGTTACATTGTAGGAGACAGCTTTTTTATGATCGGATATTTGATTGAATTGGACATTTTCCACATGCTTTTGATCCGCAAGTATGTCAGCGAACTGTGTATATTTCGCTTCACTTAATTCTTTATCCGTTTCCAGCAAAACCGTTGTTGGTGCGAGGTCGCCAGGGTTAAACTTTTCCTCTAGCATTTCATATCCAACGCGGGAGGGCATATCTTTTGGAAATGATTTGAGTGTATCAAATTCATAATGCGTATGCAGGATGTTACTGGCACTGAACAAGAGAAAAATGCCAATCACGCTAACCGAAATGATTGGTTTCCTTGACACAAAGTGACCAATTTTGCTCCAGATGGAGTTTGTCTTTACGTGTTTATCGCCAACCTTTGGAATCAGTGGCCAAAAGGATTTTCTGCCAAAAATCGTAAATAATGCTGGAACCAGTGTCACGGAAGCAATCATGACGAAAAACATGGTGGTTGAAAATAATGGTGCGAAATTATGCGAATCGCCAAAGTTTGCAAAGAACAATACGAGCATGGCTACTAGGACCGTTCCACCTGAAAATAGGACAGGGAGGCCGACACCGCGCATCGCATATCGCATTGCTTCATGCTTGTTTTCGTATGTTTTCAATTCTTCCCGGTACCTTGAAAAAACGAACAGTGAATAATCAATGAGTGCGGCGAAGAGTAAAATCGACATGATCGATAGGGATTGCGACCCCATTGGAACACCTGCTTTTCCGATCAACCCTAGCACCTGGTTCACAACCATATAAACAATTCCTGCTGCGAGTAGCGGAATGAGGGCGAGGGCAGGTGAACGATAAATAACGACTAGTAATACCAGAATAATGCCAACCGTTGCGAGAATGAGCACAACATCTGCTCTTGAAAATAGATTTTTCGTATCGGCGGATATCCCCGCTGGTCCAGTAACTTCCATTTTGAATGTGGTATTGGATTCCATCACATCATCTATTTGATCAATGGAATTGCTGATCTCCCCCGTGTCCAAGGATGCATCAAAATGTACTGGGATCAGTGCCGTCGTCTCATCTTCTGAATAAAAGGATTCTTGTGCTTTTGGCGGCAGTTTAGCAAGTGGGACGACTTGCTTTAGTCCATGAATGTTTTTTTCGGTAATATGTTTGACCGCCTCGGAAACGTCCGTGGTTGGAAGTTTCCCTTCTTTTGCTTGAAATACAAGGATGGCTGGGATCCCGTCGTTATCACTGAAATAATGATCCATTTTTTGCTCGGCGACGACCGATTGGGTGTCATCGGGAAACGGATCTAGTCGTGAAACTTCGTAGTCCCTAGCGCTTGGTGCCAGTGCAGCAAGAATGATGGTAAGCGCCAGCCAAACTCCGACGGTTACCCACATGCCTTTTTTGCTACTGATGAAATCGGTGAGGGTATGCAATGTTTTACGCATGATCGAACATCCCTTTCTTCATGAAATTGCTTCCAATGGACATGCAACGATCTAAAATAAAAGTAACACATGTGTCACTTTACTATTATTTATGAAAGTAACACATGTGTCAATTATTTTTCTGTGATCATTCCGTGACGGATGATTTCTTTTATCGATTTGATCCATTCGAAGTAGGCAATGCTTTTAGGTTTTGGTAAATCAATGGTACCAAATAAAAAGCCAATGATCAGGTCATTTGGGAGTTCTTGTTTTAATTTGGATTCCCTTTTTCCTTTGTCTACAAAACCTTGCATCGAATGATACATGGTTTGGTGTAAATCCATGATTTTTTGCTTATTTGCCTCTGTTTTTTCATGATTCGTTTGCGGAAGGTTCATCGCCATTTGCCTGATTCGATGGATATCGGTATCTTTTAAAATAACCTCTAGCAAATAATCAAATTGGTCTTCAAAATCGTTGATCGCATCTATTTGTTTCAGTTTTTCTACAGATTGTTCGGTTTCATACACCATATAATCCGTGATCAGGTCATCTTTGTGATCATAATATTTATATAATGCTCCTCTAGAAACGCCAAGATTGGATGCGAGGATTCCAAATGTAAATCCCTCGTAACCATCCTGTAAAAGGATATGTTTCGTTTCTCTATATAATGCATCCGTTGAAAATTTCCGCTCCCGCGCCATATACTCACCTCGAACCCAATTATAGCAGGTGTGCGGTGCCTGTCACTTCCCGAATTTTGTCATATTTTGTCGAATCATCCGGGTTAACGGGGAGAGTTTAGTTGAGTTTTCGTAAGCCTTCCCCGTCAAGAATCTCTTGTATACCTTCCTCACAAACCCCGTAAGATCGCCAGGTACATTGTTTGCAAACAGACTGTATATCGGAAGGAATGACATGCTGTCGGATGCGGGATTCAATCGCTTCCCACGTAAGAATTTGTCCGATGTCAAGCTTTAATTTCATTAAAATAGCAGTATCTTGTTCATAGATATGGCTATTTTCACAGTGGTATTCGCCTGTTTCAGGAAACTTTTCACACAGCTGATCCGGCCCTCTGACAATTTGGATGCTCGTCTTGGGATTATTTCTTAGCGTTTGGTGCAAATGCGTCATATTTTCCACGTACTCCTCGGAATATCCCATTCCCCGATAACCTAGAAGGCAAAAAAGATGATGTCCTCGCAGTTTATACATAATATGCCCCCATTTCTACACATTCGATTCGCTATAATGTTAACACAAAATAATAAAGGTTAACATTGGAAGGGTGCCTGTCACTTCCCGAATTTTGTCGAATGGGTTTTTGGGAGGGTGCCTGTCACTTCCCGAATTTTATTTTTCATTGCTGCTCATCTGTCTATGATAAATCCGAAAAGACATAAAATAACTGCTTGCTTAGCTCGTGGCAGAGAGTAAGTCCAGGCGGAGTTTCGTCAAACGGTATTTGCTGTAGCAGGAGATGCAACTCCCGACTTTTTATATCGTATCCGGGTATTCCGAAATAAATGGAGGCGATTTACGCCACATCATTGAGTTTCCTTCGCTATCTCTCCGTATATGGATACAAAATTCACATTGAATCTTTTTTCTAATGATTCTGTCCTGAAATTAGGGGCGGTAGTGTAGCTGATATGTTAAAATAAATGGGAGTCTAAAAACACAATGTTTATTTATACAAATGATTCGAAGCGTGAAAATCAATCAGGCAGACTAACGTTTAAAGAAGGACAAGCAAGGAGGAAACACAAATGAAAATTGCAGTCGCCGGAACAGGTTATGTCGGCTTATCGAATGCCGTATTACTGGCCCAGCATCATGAAGTGGTTGCTTTAGATATTCTTGAAGAAAAAGTGGACTTGATTAATCATAAAAAATCACCGATCGTGGATCCTGAAATCGAGGATTTTTTAGCAACGAAGGATTTAAATTTAACCGCAACAACAAATCCGAAAGAGGCATTTAAGGATGCGGAATATATCATTATTTCTACACCGACCAACTATGACCCGGAGCAGAACTATTTTGATACAAGCAGTGTGGAATCGGTGATTGACCAGGTGCTAGCGATCAATCCAAAAGCTACTATGATGATCAAATCAACGATCCCTGTTGGTTATACAAAAGCGATCAGCAAAAAATTCGAGACGGAAAATATTGTTTTTTCCCCGGAATTTTTAAGAGAGGGAAAGGCGTTACATGACAATTTGCATCCTTCCCGTATTATCGTAGGGGAGCAGTCGGCGCGTGCGAAAACCTTTGCCGGATTGCTGGCTGAAGGTGCCGTCAAAGAAAATATTCCAATGTTATTTACAGATTCCACGGAAGCAGAAGCGATCAAGTTGTTTTCCAATACGTATTTGGCTATGCGGGTTTCTTTCTTTAATGAACTGGATACGTACGGGGAGATGAACGGCCTGAATACGCAGCAGATTATCGAAGGGGTTGGACTGGACCCAAGGATTGGGGATCATTATAATAACCCATCTTTTGGTTACGGGGGCTACTGCTTGCCGAAAGATACGAAGCAGCTCGCCGCAAACTTCAGAGGCATTCCAAATAATATTATTGACGCAATTGTGGATGCGAATGCGACAAGGAAGAGGCATATTGCTGATAGGATCCTGGCGCGCAAGCCGGAAGTCGTGGGTATTTACCGTTTGACGATGAAAACGGGATCGGATAACTTTAGACAGTCCGCGATTCAAGATGTGATTAACCATGTGAAAGCGGGCGGGGCAGAGGTTCTTGTATATGAGCCAGTCCTGGATGTGGATGAATTTGATGGTCTTCAGGTGGTTAAGAATTTTGATGCATTTAAAGCGAAGAGTGACGTGATCGTGGCGAACCGCCTGGACGAAGAACTTCAAGACGTGAAGGATAAGGTTTATACGAGGGATTTATTTAGTAGGGATTGATGGTTTAGGTTGGTTTCCAATCCGTTTTTTATTCGAAATGATAATAAGCCTGTAGAGAAGGTACCTTCTTTCTCTACAGGCTTTTTTGCTTCAATGAGCCAGCGTTGCTAATGAAGTAAAGTAGTTCGTTCTGCAGAGCACCGACTAAACTCGAGCGATAGCCTCCCGAACTCGAGCGATAACGGTAGAAACTCGAGCGAGATGAGGTACGAAGAGGGAAAATCAAATAAGATGGGGTGAGTTAGTTCTGGAATTTGGATACAGTGCATGAAGCATTATTTAGCGCTTTCTCCGGAAATTTGCGCTTCGCTATAATTTATCGCGGTTGCTCATTTCCTTTCGCTTCGTTGTTCTAGTTTTAGGACAAATTCCGATTAGATTCATTACCTTTCCATTGTTTTGTCGGGAATCCTAAAAAGCAAGACAGCCCCGAGCTATTCATTTATTCGTATAAAAAATTGGAAGTGTATACATTTTTGAATGTTCATCCGTTGTATAAGTAGAGGGAGGTCGAGAGATGAAAAAAGAAAATGAACTAGCCTCCTACCTCATTCATTTAGGAGAGGAAGTGTTTCGAGTTCTACTAGCAAAAGGAGCCAAAAAAGAGGATGCAGAAGATATCGTTCAAAATACGTTTTACAAAGTGTATGTCTTGTTAGATGACCTGACAGAGAGCAATCTGCGTCCGTGGTTTTTTAGGGTGTCACTCAATGAGTACATTGACTTGAAAAGGAAAAAGGAGAAGCAGAACATTTACTTAACAGAGGAAATTTATTTCAAATTGCAACGCACGGATGATAATTTTGAAGAGGTTTTAAAGAAGGATGAAATTTTCTATCTATTGAAAGACATCAAAAAAGATTACAAAGAAATTTTCTTTTTAAAGTATTATTATGATTTTTCATATGAGGAAATTGCTCTTATTTTAGACATTCAGGTAAATAGCGTAAAGCAAAAATTATATCGCGCACGTAAATCGATTCGATCAAAAATAGGGGGTAAACATTAATGGGTCCTTCGCTTAATAATGCTTTACAAAAAGCAAAACGAAAACAACTGCTAAAAATCATCATCATTTCGCTTCTTGTCGTACTAATTGTTTTACCCATCTTATATAAAACAGGCAACTATTTTGCCATGAAAAGTACTGAAAGGCTTCATGATCGGCTTTTCTTATATCATGCAATTGCCGAGCCGAATATTCAAATTGATTCCCAAGTAACGCGTAATTCATCCATGTTCGGTGGAAACATTATTACCAATCGTTCTAAAAATATTAATGGCTACGTTGTTCCGTGGAGCACACTTACAAGTTCATATGATTGGCTTAGGACCGATATAGATCATAACGAGTTAATTCCCGGATTTTATTGGACGGATACACAGTTCTATGAATATGATAAGCAAACCAAAAATAAGGTTGCCACCTTTTATCATCCGTCCATACACGATTACCATGATGGTGTACAAAATGAACTAGGGGAAATTTCACAAATGGAAAATCATGTTGCAGAAGTTGCCATTTCATTCGATCGACCCTATACATTACAGGAAATACAAGCAAAAATCCCCGATCATTTAAATATCGTATGGCTGTATATGACATCGCCAATTGGAGATGAAAGTAACGGTCCTGCTGGTACGGTAAACTATGGATTTGATCCATCTGATTCACCGAAAGAGGCATATAAGAGCTTTCTTGATGGACTAGAAGATTATGACGTGCGTGGCAGCAATGAAGCCATCCAGGATTTTTTAAAGGCTAATAAAAACAAACCATTTGATCAAGTAAACATTTTAGGGGTCATGCTCACCGGTCAAACAGAAAATTTTAAAGCCTTAAAAAATCAAGATTTCATTCGAGGAGCTTCTGTCGGGGCTACCGCGGAAATTGTTCCTTATATTGAACCTGAAAAATAAGTGCAAACGGGTACCTAGCTAGAGAATGATGGGCTGATAAAGCGTTCGGCAGCAACTAGCGGGGGGATGTCCGAAAGCACGCTAGTTAGTAAAGGTGTTGATGATGACGAAAGGAGAAAGATAGAATTGGAGCAGTCCCTAAACGGTGGACTTTCCCCTTTTAGGGATCAAACATCCATTTTTGGTGGTTCCTCAAGCCACCCCTTGGAAATCATGAGTAACTCCGCTTCGCGCGCGTATGTAAAGACATCTTTCCCCTGCAATCCTGCTTTTACGTCCAAATCATTGCGCATGTTGAAGGATGCACTGAATCCTTGTCCGCCTATACTTAAGCTAGATAAAAGGTATGTACAGAATACCATTAATTTATCTGAGAATGGGGCTTCTAGTGAATCTGTAAGGGTTTCGCCTGATGTTGCGGGAGGTTGAATATTACTTTGGAGCAGGACGTCGCTATCTTGCTTTAAAATTTTTTTAGAAAGCTGGATCCCCTTTATAAAGTATTCTTTTGCCTCTCTATCTTTGGCTGTTTGGGCGAATCCCCTCATTAAATTCATACCGGTAATATTGGTTTCAATCGAGTGGTACAATAATCCAAACTCAATGGTATTTAATGGGCGTTTATCCCCCATGATATTGGTGCCTTTCATGTATGCTTTATCCGTAATATAATCCGTCGACGTTGGCATGGTAGTATAGGTAGGACGAGGCAGTATCGATTTCCCAAGTAGGTATTGGGTAAATTCATTATAGTAACTTTGCGTGATGCTACTTAGCTGTTTATAAAAATTGATCACATCTTCTCGATAAGCTATGGATAGATGAAGCGCATACAGCCCCGTACTGATTTCTTTTAGCACTCGACAGAACATAATATCAAAGCCATTTTCCCATAGCTTTGGTGCTTTTCTATTGACATCTTCCTCTGTAAACCCTTGTGGGAGTACCGCCCCCTCATTTTCAAACATATTGTTGGTCTCGTTAATCTTTGCATGCAGTTGTTTCCACAAACCGGACATCATATGTTGGGCTTTTTATCATCGGCATGCTCGATAAAATATTCTAATATACGCGAAATCATTGTTTTCTTTTGATAGGTCATCCAGAGCGCTCCAAGTTCGGTGCCACTCATTTTAGGTTTCTCCATGATATGCTGTCCTCCTACTTTTAATATCAATGGTATTTTTACCTTCTCTTTAGCAAAATATTTATGCTAGCGATTTTTGGAGTTTTTTATCTTGTGCGGTTTTTTTAAATACCTCTCGCTCGAGTTGGGGAGGCTCTCGCTCGACTTTTAAGCGTTATTGCTCGAGTTGGGTAGGCTCTCGCTCGACTTTTAGGCATTATCGCTCGACCTCGGGAGGCTCTCGCTCGAGTTTTAAGCGTTATCGCTCGAGTTTGGTAGGCTCTTGCTCGACTTTTAGGCGTTATTGCTCGAGTTTGGTAGGCTCTTGCTCGACTTTTAGGTGTTATTGCTTGAGTTAGAAGATTAAGTAAGTAATTTGAATTGAACGATAAAAACAGTTACAGTGCAATCCAAAATAACAAAGACCGCAAGTGCTGGAACATCTATGATCCACCCTCAAAGAGAACAGGCTCAAAGGTTCAAGAAAATAGATCATCCCCTAAAGGTTGGAGGCTCAGGGGGGAGGTCTGTTTTTTTTTATGTTGAAATAGTATTGCCACGAGACGTTAAAAAGTGGATCCAGGCTATTTATTCGCTAAATAAAATTTTGTTGCAGGAACAAACCCTTCTTCAACGTCATTTGAATAAGGATCTATTGACCGTGGAAATGGAGCTTGTGCTATCTCTTTAATCGGTGAATAAATCTCAATTTTAGAAAAAATAAGGCGACTGTGTTATGTTAAAGTCATCATTTTTTCATGGAGATGGGGTGATTTCATCGTTGGCACGGGAGAAATTCATGTTTTATGCACTGGGTATTGTGATGTTTACCTTTGGCATTGTGTTAACACTCCAATCAGGGCTCGGTATTTCGCCGTTTGATGCGCTTTTGGTCGGTTTACATAGGACAATCGGACTGACAATCGGAAGCTGGGAAGTTATTCTCGGCGCGCTAATGTTGTTGTTAAATGCACTTTTGCTGCAGCGCCACCCCGCATATTTAGGCCTGCTCACGGCACTGATGATTGGGGTCTGTATTGATCTCTGGGTGGTGATCCTCGACGGCTGGGTACAGCCTGAAACTTTAGCCGGTCAACTTATTTGTTTTACCTTGGGTTTGATCGTCAACGGGTTTGGAATAGCAACATATCTGCAGGCGAATTTTGCACCGGTGCCGTTTGACGGTACGATGCTTGCGGTGACTGAATTAACAGGGTTCAATGTTAGTATTTCACGCGCGTTTATCTTCATTGTGTTGGTTATACTCGCATTTATTTTTAATGGTCCGATCGGGATCGGCACGTTGTTGATTACCTTTTTGAGCGGGGTAACGATCAATTTCTTTCATCCCTATGTTGAAAAAATGAAAAGGCTAATAGAACTAGGCTGAGTGGTGTTCACGCACTGTTCAGTCTTGTTATTGATAGGTTTTTGCCGCTCAATTGAAGTCCGAAATGTTTATATAACACGGGGGGAGTATTAAGTATTAAGTTATCTCTTCATTCATTTGATCACCAGTAAAGGCCACGAATGAATGGTTTTTACTCAAACATCTTGGATCAGGGAACTACGAGAAAAAATGATACTAACTTTTTAGAGGGAGGGGCAGAGGTACTCATTTCAATTATAGAAAAATTGAACATCCAAGTATGGTATACCGTTGATCATTTCTGTATATGACGAGAGATAATGAAGAAATTTACCTAAAGTGGAAGATCTACTGTAATTAAAATCGAATAGTATCCAGAAGTAGAAAAAAAGATGAACTAACCGAAATTCGTGTTAGCAGTCTAATGTAGCAAACGATCTAGTTCAGATTTAAGATACAGAAAGTGGTACAAAGTAGTTTTTAATTCGTATTAAATCTCCACATTACGGATTCGTTTTAACAAAAGTGGAGGGGAATTTGAGGCATTGTGTAACATGACAGCATTGAGAAAAAAGATAGAAGAAACGCGAAAAATGATGTATGAAACATATGAAAAAAATCCGAATGACCCAGAAATTCTGTTCATTTCACAAAAATTGGATGTATTTTTAAATAAATATGACCGATTACGTAAAAATACGAAGAAATTTAAGTGAATGTTGGGAATTCGAATGTAAAAATTCTTGTGCTTTATACGCAATAGTGTCAAGAGAGTCTATGTCCAATATCTCCTGGATTGATGAGGTATTGGACGTTTTTTGTTACATACGTTGTATTATAGTTCAACGAAGGACGCACTTCCCTTTTTCATTAAAATCTATCACATATTGATCGAATCAGCCTTTTAGTAAAAAATTAACAGTTATTTTACATAAGTATAAAACCTTCTTAATAATTACCTTGTATATTTGAGATAAGATTAAAATAAAATTACTTTCGGAAACAGATGATTCTATCAAATTTTTTAGGGGGAATCGGATGTCTATAAAGAATGCAAAATTAAATTGGGTACGATTGCCACTTGATCGCCTTGAAAATTGTCGAGAATTAGGTGGATACAATACAAAATATGGTGAGCAAATAAAGTGGCATACCTTTTTAAGGTCAAGTAATATGAGCAATCTCACGCAGGAAGATATGGCTTTTTTAAAAGAGTACGGAGTAAAAACCGTCATTGATTTAAGGGAAGAAGATGAAATAAAAGCTTATCAAAATCCACTAGCAGAGATGGATTTCTGCAATTATCATAACATTCCTTTTTTTGCTCAGCAAATATCGAAAAGCAGTTTATTTAAAGAACCGTTTTTGGGTGATTCCTATGTTAAGATATTAGAGCAAATCGACTCGATGAAAAGGATCTTTGATACGATTGATCAAGCATCAGAAGGATGTGTCGTCTTTCATTGTATGGCTGGCAAAGACCGTACAGGCATTTTAGCCATGCTGCTGTTAGGTATAGCGGGAGTAGAGAAAAAAGACATTATTTCCAATTATGAAGTAACTTATACGAATTTGGAGTCATTGCATGCGTATAAAAGTCTATACGAATACGAGAGCATTCCGAAAGCGTTTTTGTATTCTCGTCGTGAATATATTTTACGAGCTTATGAACATATTGTTCATTCCTATCAAAGTTTTGATCATTATTTGATGGCAAAAGGGGTAGAGCGAGGAGTCATCGACCGGGTGAGAAGGCGCTTATTGGGCGTTGGAGAAACGGTTACAATGCATGGAAACTTCAAAGGTTAGCAGGAGAAGTGTTAGCACACCACTTCTCTTTTTTTGGTTACTGGGACCTCCCGCTAGTTAAATAGCATGAATACCCACTCCCATCTTAATCATCGTATCCAATCACTTGTTTCATGACAGTCGCATAATTTGTTGATGTGATGATTATTACGAAAAGGAGTGACATAGTCGTGGTGAAGCAGTATATGGATTACAAAGATCCTGATTTGCACTATTCCTATGATTTGGGACAAAGTAGATTCTTTACTAAAAATCAAGACAATTATATCAATGTGCTTGGTAAGGAACAATTGCCAACAATCGGTAATGTGTTTTTGCTTGACGTGTTTTTAAGTACCGGCAATGTTGTTGAGCCGCATTATCATTCAAATGCGTCAGAGTTAATTTATTGTATTACGGGTGAAACAATTGTTTCAATGATCAACCCATCCACGAATGAATTGAAAAATATCCGAATCCAGTCTCAGCAGGTGGTGACTATTCCACAGGGATGGTGGCATTATTTTGCGGCAAGTATGGATCACACACATGTCCTTACCATTTATGATACGCCTGAGCTTGATACTGTTTGGGGTTCCGATGTCCTGCGCTTGACGCCGCCTCAGGTGTTTGCTCATACGTATTGCCTCGATCAAGGGCAGATTCAACAAGCGTTAGCACCGATAAGAGATACAGTCATCATTGGGCCGCCGGCAGATTGTGATCGAAGTAGAGGCAGATACAGTAATAAGGATGCTTATTACCAACCCTACTATCCTTCTAGTCCATATTACACAAGGGGAATGCACCCCCACTACAATGATTCGTAAAAGTTGGGATTAGCTGTTTTAAAACGGCCCATGTTTTTGTTGTTTGATAATAATTGGATTAACATTCCATATCCATCTTAATTGTTACTCTTGAATAAACGGACGTACTACCATAGGCATATGAAACATAGATCAACCAGAAATGACTGGTTGACCTCACAATACGATCGAGCGCAATTCTGGAGTGGGAATTGTGCTCTTTATTTATGAAAAGGGACAGTTTGTGAAAACAGAATATGTTAAAATTTAAGTAAATGATTCATCGAAACCAATGATAGATTTGGTACAATTGAAATTTCAAAAAGGGGACCTTAGAAAATGCCATGGACTGACATTAGCTCGCTAATCATTATGCTCGTACTATTAGGAGAGTGCTTTATTTTAATGCGTAAAAATAGTGTTTTAAAAAAGGAAAATGCTCGGCTTTTAAAGAAATACAATGGGTATGATGATCTGAAAAATGAAGCAAAACATTTAATGGAAACCTCAACGGAATTGAAAACGATAAAGGCGTTGAGGGAAAAACACGGTTTATCTTTGGTAGATGCTAAGAATATCGTTGATTCCGTAAAATAGTGTCAGTGAGCAGCAAAAGGGCGCATGGAAGCAGGGCAGTGCCTAGAATAGCCGTTTCATGGAGGATCACCTTCTAACGATACGGGGGGATTTTATTGGGTGTAACAATATTACAAGTTGTTTTTTTGTGTGGAATAATTTATGGTTTTCTTTCATTCTTCCTTGAGATGAAAAATAAATCTAAAAAGGATAAAAATCAGTTAATGCTATCCATTTCCGTGGTAGTGGCATCTACAGCATCATTTCTACTCTTGCTTAATTAATTTTTTACGTCTCAAATTATTCAAAAACCTTCTTCTTCAAATGTTTTTGCTCTTAGTAAGTTGGTATTTATTGGTTATAGGAATATTTTTTTAAGCGTTTTCTGAGGAGCATGAATGTCCATTTTGATGAATTGTTTTTGGTTAATGTAATAGGTAGGGGACTGTGATAATTCGTTATCTGATCGAAACCTTAGTTGGTTTAACAATAATAAAAGGAATGGTTTGACGAATGAAAAAGCGAACAATGATTCTTTATTTTCATGTTGTTTTATTTATGCTAGCAGGATGCGTTGGTAATACAAACGAGGAATCGACAACGGATTCTTCGGAAAACAATTCTGCTATAGAATCAACAGAAGAAGATCCCATCGAAACAGATGAAAGTACGTCAGCACGTGAGTTAGGCGAATCAGACATGGATGATGAAAATGAAATCTCGTCAGATGAATCTGGTCATACGGATTCGGATCGTAACTCATCGGAGAATGGTGACCTTGATGCGGGAGATAAGGAGGACAAAGAAACATTATTATCCCAGTATTCTAGTGAAGAAATTGAATATGCTCGAGTTTGGTTGCAACTTGGACCAAATCAAGAGATAGATGAATTGAATGTTCGACATATTCCAGCTGGCGAACCAATCCATCCTAATGATGACACCAGTGCTAGCTATCCAGAAGATGTTATCCAGTTAGCAGGTTCTCGCTTAGTAGATGGATCAGTAACATATAGTGGTAATGGAGATGGGACGATTCATGTATACAACGTTCCTTTACGTTGGGATAGTAATGATGCTGCTGATGTAGATGAAAACTTCATGCGAGAATACACAGCTGATATTATTGAAAATACAGAGCTAGTGTACGTTGACCCAGGGGACGAGGAAGAAATCATAGAATTCATCGAAGTGCTAAATGTTCATAATTAAGCTAACTGGCGCCAGTTTCGTATATACGATGGCCAGATTGTAGCATCGTTCAATAAAGGTTAGACTCTAATTATTTAGGATCTAACCTAATTTATTCTTTATTTTGTATAAGTTTACTTTACTTTTATACAAGAATATTTTACTATATACGTGTAGTTGAAAAGGAAGGTGTTGACCTTGAAAGATAAATTTGAGGATTACATTGAAAATAAAGTGTATGAACATAGGGTTTTAAAAAGAATGACGCAAAAAGATTTAGCGGACGCTATCGGTGTGTCTAAGCAAACTATATTTGTTATGGAAAAGAATAATTACTCTCCTTCTCTTATTTTGGCTTTTCGAATAGCTGATTTCTTTAACGTAGATGTTAACGATATTTTTACTTATGTGAAAGGAAGTGATCAAAATGTGGAAAACTAGCACAGAAATATCAAATTCAATCTTTTATCCTTTAAAAACTTGGGCGGAAGAATCACCTGGTAATTGGAATATGCTTCTTGGCAGCGGTTTTGTACTGCTTATAGTCGGAGTCATTCTGTTACTTGTATATATCCTAAAAATGGGAAAAGGTGACGAAAGAACAAATCAAATCCATTTAAAAAGTACCCTCATGATGTTACTTGTAGTAATTTTGTGCGATATAAGTTTCCCGAAAGAATATATGTGGCAAATTTTCTTCTTGTTTAAATATGCTATTGCATTCATCGCTTCAGGAATATATCTAGCTGTTCGATATAAAAGGGATTTTTCTTAACTAAAGAATTAAATAGGACGATCAGATGTTAAAAGCACAATCATCTAAATAGAAAAACAAATAACAAACGGACGCGATTCCTGAATAAAGAGCGAGCGACACCAGATTGTGGCAGATCACGTCATATGTAATTATTTTTGAAAATGATGTTAATTTAACTTCCAGGTCAATAGTTATTATTATACGGTGATAAGAGGATATATTGAAATTGAGGTGAAACAATGCAAGCTTTACTTGCAATAGACAATCTGACAGGTGGCTATTCTAGAAAGAATGTGCTTAAAGGTATCAGTTTTAAAGGAAGCAAGAATGAAGTAGTCGGTCTTATCGGCTTAAATGGGGCTGGCATATGAATGGAATCAATAAAGACCTGCGGTAGTATGTCAAGTAAAAATTAAATAGTTTTTTAGTTATCAAGGTACAATTTGCTTAAAAAAGGCAACACTAAACCGACTCCAGTAAATATGTGTAAAATACTGGAAATTACTCAAAGGATTAGAAGCTAATTATGCTTCATGTATTGACGCTCCTTTGTGGCGTGTAAATTTGGTTTTTGCGTAGTAGCGCATCCACCAAACGCACTAATTTTCTTGCAGTTAAGACGAGGGCTCTTTTGTGTTGATGCTTTGGTACTTCATCGAACTTTTTCGCGTAATACTCTTTGTATTCAGGAACATGCCTTCTTACCAAGTTGGCGGCTTCAACGAGGTAATAACGGAGATACTGATTTCCATTACGCGATAACGATGTGTCGTCAGCTGTAAAGCGACCAGATTGGTGTTTACGCCAATAGAGTCCTGCATATTTGGCAATCTTCGTTTCGTCTTCGAAACGTTCTATTTGGCCAATTTCAGCGATAATACCGGCCGTAAACACAGGGCCAATGCCAGGTACAGTTTGAAGCGTTTGTGGCACACCTTTCATGATTCGCTCAATTGATTTATCTATTTCTTTAATTTGCTTTTCAAATGTACGAATCAACGTGATAGAAGTGCCTAGTATCGTATCAATTGAGTCTTCAACGACTTTATCTAATCGATAGGACGAGCGAACAGCTTTTTGAATGGACTTAGCTACATGTTTTGGATCTGGAAATCTATTTTTACCCTTTGATTGTAAGTAATCAGCCAAATCTTCCAAAGGCATTTGAGATAGTTCATCCAAACTATAATTTTCAAGGAAAAGATCCATCATCGCTTTGCCGAACACAGATGACTCTACTTCTTCTGTGAATGTATTGCACTTGTAGCTTAAATACTGTAGAAATTGCTGTTTCTCTTTCGTGATTTGGCGCACAATCTGGTAACGTGCCCGTGTCAATTGTTGAAGAGCCACATACTGTTCTTCTTTCACAACTGACATTGGTAAACGACCAAAACGGAGATAGTCGGCAATGACAAAAGCATCAATTTCATCTGTTTTGTCCATATCGCTGTAGCTCTTCTTGAAATTAGCGATCTGTTTAGGATTCATGACCAATACTTGCCCACCAAGAGAACGAATGAATTTGTCATTGTGTAAAAACATGGATGGATGAAAACTATAAACGCTTGTAGACTCAAGGCCGATACGCAATTGGCTAACAGATTGATTTTCGGCGACCTTTACAATTTCATCCCGTAATTGCGTAGCGCCTGGTAAATCATTAGCAACCGTAAAGGATTTTAGTTCGTCACCTTCGCCATTTAAAAAACAAACCTTGATATCAAAAGAACTTACATCTAAACCAACAAATAAATTCATGGAATTAACACTCCTTTCGATTTAGAATCATTGGAACATGTTTCTTGGACGCTCTGGGATATCCCTAGTGTGGGCGCCGATCAGCAACCTCGTGTATGAGTACTCACCTTGCATCGAAAGCCGCCCTGGAGCTACTACCATCCAGGTTCGAACATCAAGGGGTACAGCCTGCGTGTTTGAAGGTCGAAACGCACACTGGGATTCAGTCTTTGTAATGCGGTCATACCCGCAAGGAGGGTAAGAATTGTCCCAAATGATCCTAAGACCATTATCTAGGAACATCACGGAACGTCCAAGACATTTGACATAAAACCAGGTCAATAATTAAGAAATTAATAGGCGAAAAGGTAATGCCTAAACATACTATACGAGGAGGATTTTGATGAAAAAAATTTTTATTGATGCAGGACATGGAGGAGCAGATTCGGGTGCTATTGGTAATGGGCTTAAAGAAAAAGATGTTTGCTTGACGATTGCTCTAAAGATGAGGGATTATTTGAACCGGGAGTATGCGGAACAAATTATTAAACTTTCCCGCACAAAAGATGAATATTTGACCTTAAAGCAGCGCACAAATATGGCAAATCACTGGGGGGCGAATTGCTTTGTGTCGATTCATCTTAATGCAGGGGGAGGGGCAGGATTTGAATCGTATATTTATAATGGGAAATTTGCAG
>NZ_JFBD01000042.1 GCF_000709085.1 Virgibacillus alimentarius
GAGAGTAGGACGCCGCCAGGCGATTTTAAACCCATTCCACAGTAGCTCAGCGGTAGAGCTATCGGCTGTTAACCGATCGGTCGTAGGTTCGAATCCTACCTGTGGAGCCATGGAGAGCTGTCCGAGTGGCCGAAGGAGCACGATTGGAAATCGTGTAGGCCGTTCACGCGGCCTCGAGGGTTCAAATCCCTCGCTCTCCGCCACATTACATAGATTGGCCCGTTGGTCAAGCGGTTAAGACACCGCCCTTTCACGGCGGTAACACGGGTTCGAATCCCGTACGGGTCATCAAACTACTTTATTGGAGGATTAGCTCAGCTGGGAGAGCACTTGCCTTACAAGCAAGGGGTCGCAGGTTCGAACCCTGCATCCTCCACCATGAAACTGTAATTTAATATTATATCGCGGGATGGAGCAGTCTGGTAGCTCGTTGGGCTCATAACCCAAAGGTCGCAAGTTCAAATCTTGCTCCCGCAACCAAATTGGTCCGGTAGTTCAGTTGGTTAGAATGCCTGCCTGTCACGCAGGAGGTCGCGGGTTCGAGTCCCGTCCGGACCGCCACTTTATAAGACTTATACATATATTTTCATTAGAAATACTTAACCAAAATATAAAAAAGGCTCGGTAGCTCAGTCGGTAGAGCAAAGGACTGAAAATCCTTGTGTCGGCGGTTCGATTCCGTCCCGAGCCACCATTTTAGCATTTTCTTATCTTTTAATTATGGAGGGGTAGCGAAGTGGCTAAACGCGGCGGACTGTAAATCCGCTCCCTCTGGGTTCGGCAGTTCGAATCTGCCCCCCTCCACCATTCTATTATATAGGGGTATAGTTTAAGGGCAAAACTACGGTCTCCAAAACCGTCGCTGTGGGTTCGAATCCTACTACCCCTGTCATTTATTTTATATGGCGGTCGTGGCGAAGTGGTTAACGCACCGGATTGTGGCTCCGGCATTCGTGGGTTCGATCCCCACCGGTCGCCCCATAATCATTGGGCTATAGCCAAGCGGTAAGGCATCGGGTTTTGATCCCGTGTAGCCTAGGTTCGAATCCTAGTAGCCCAGCCATTACCGCGGAAGTAGTTCAGTGGTAGAACACCACCTTGCCAAGGTGGGGGTCGCGGGTTCGAATCCCGTCTTCCGCTCCAAGACTTTATTAAAATGGCGGCATAGCCAAGTGGTAAGGCAGAGGTCTGCAAAACCTTTATCACCGGTTCAAATCCGGTTGCCGCCTCCAAATTATCGTATTTTATATGCCAGTGTGGCGGAATTGGCAGACGCGCGTGACTCAAAATCACGTTCCTTACGGAGTGCCGGTTCGATCCCGGCCACTGGTATCGGAAATAGATTATAAATTAATTTCGAACGTTTCTAGTAATCTAACTAGAGCGTTTTTTTTGTACATTCAGTAACTAGCTTCTCTTTCTTGGCTCTAAAATATATACATTTTTTATAATAAAGATAAAGGAATATTCTTGCATTTCATATTTATATCCCACAGAATGAATTTACAGAGAGAAGGGATTTATTTGATTGTCTTTCGTTGGGCTATATTTTTGATTGGAATGATCATTTTTTCTTTAGGAATCACGATGACTATTAAGGTGCAGTATTTAGGCATTCATCCATGGGATGTTTTAAATGTGGTACTTTATGAAAAAATTGGTTTATCAATTGGTTCGTGGGCAATAATTATAGGTGCACTATTGATTGTGATTACTTGGATAATGGATAAAAATCACATTAAAATTGGAACTTTTTTAAATGCATTTATGGTTGGTTTATTTGTCGACTTCTTTTTATGGCTGGATTTTCTTCCTAGTGCGATACATTCTTGGATAGATATTTTATTTATAATTACAGGCATTGTCGTAATGGGAATTGGGGGAGGAATATATAATGCAGCAGGTGTGGGTTCAGGGCCGAGGGATGGCTTCATGTTATCCATATCTGAAAGATTAAATATATCTATTAGAAAAATACGAATTATAACGGAGAGTCTTATTTTATTAATCGGTCTTCTTTTAGGCGGCCCTGTTTTTATTTTTACTGTTATTTTCACATTCATTCAGAGCCCCATTTTCCAGTACACTTTTTTAAAATCTAGTGCTTATATTCAAAAAGTGGGAGAGAAAAAGAACGTTTCTCAGGCATCCGCTGTTAAATAAACAACTTCCCTATTATTATTCTAAACATAGCAAACAAAAATCCCTATTTCACTAATAAAGTAGTGAAATAGGGATTTTTGATGTATTTACATCGTATGTAGTGGAAACGAAGTATCAATATCCACAGAATTAGTAGAGGTACTCCATTCATTAGATTCAGAGGGTTGAGATGTATCTAAATCGTATTCTGTTATAACATCTTGTAACCAGAACCATGTTATGATTAAAGCTATAATGGTAAAAGCGATTATGATAAAAATAGCGACTTTTCCTTTCAACTGCAACCCTCCTTTAGCATCTAAATTAAGATTATCAAATCTAACGACAACTGTAAATATCAACCTTCCAATTTAAAAGTCATGATCCCTTAAAACTAACGAAGGCATATCCCTCATTGGTTCACATTTTCTTAATGTTATTTTACTGGATTGCCTCAGTTATATTGTAGTCAGCAATATCGATGTCTAGTTCTTTCCCAAGCGCTAATTTAGCAAGTTCGTTTCCTATATATGGACCCATTGTAAGTCCAGTGGCCCCTAGTCCATTGGCAAGCAGAAGCCCAGTATAGCCTGGGAGGGATCCTATAACTGGTAAAGAACCGGGGGTAAATGGTCTGAAACCAACCCTTGTTTCCAGTACGGTTCCTGTTGCTAAATTTGGTGCAACTTGTAATGCTTTTGTCAAAACTTCCTCTAAACCGCCAGCAGTAATGCGATAATCAAAGCCGACATCATTTTCATGTGTGGCACCAACAACGATCCGGTCGTCAAAGGATAATAAATATTGATTATTCGGAGGCATTACTACAGGCCAGTTTCTTGTGTTTACGTTGGGCATTTGAATATGCATGATTTGTGCTCTTTGGGCTGTAACAATAAAATTTATGCCTAAAGGTTTAATCAAATCGCTCATCCATGCTCCTGAAGCTGCTATGACGGTATCTGCAAATATTTTATGATTATTTACGATAACACCAGTAATGTTAGTTTTCTCAAATAAAAGACTAGCATCGCCTTGGATTATTTTTGCTCCATGCTTTTTAGAAGCATTTAATAGAGCGTTTCGAAGTGCACGTCCATCAACCCGTGCAGCACCGCTTATATGTACCGAACGATATTCATCTGATAAAAGAGGAAATAATTCTTTGGTTTCCTCTTGATTTAACAATGTAACATCGCCTATTTCACTAGCTTCTTCACGTCGTTTTAATGCTCGTTCCTTCATTGCTACGAGTTTCTTTTCATCCGTATGAATACTAATTGCACCTACACGATGGTATCCAACATCTGTTTCTCCATCCTGAACAAGAGATTCGATCAGTTTCGGATAGATGCGTGCACCATTTTTCGCGAGATGGTACCATGCTTTGTTCCGTCGTTGAGATAGCCAAGGACAAATAATGCCAGCTGCAGCGTCTGTTGCCTGTCCTTTGTCCTTACGGTCGATCACTATAACATCTGCTCCGGTCTTAGCGAGCTGATATGCTGTTGTTGCACCAAGTATACCGGCTCCAATTACAACATATTTATTCATATATACATCTGCCTCATACCATTTAATTGATTGATCATCTCTCATTTCCCCCTATTATTATGTTTACTTTGAGTCACCCACCACTTATTCCACCTCACGGTCTAATTGAAGTGGGGGTTCGGTTACTGTAGTTAATCGATTCGCTTCATTACGAAGGTTTATACTTGTGTTAATATCTCAATCATGTATTGCATTTTGGACCATTCCTGTCACGTAATGCAAGTTTCTCAACATCTTTGTTTTTTTGATTTAGGCGGATAAGAAATTTATATGTTTTATTGACCAACATGTCTTCACCCTCGTTAACAGGAATGTTTGTTCTCATTATACCACAATAGTGTTTGTTTAGAGGAAATATTATAATTGTATGGAGTCTTCTACGCCTAAAATGATAAAAGCGATTATCCTAAATGTAAAATAAATCGTTTAGTATTGCTTTAATTTACGGTCATCGTTATGATAAAATTTGAAATGTATAAGCTTATGAAAATCATCAGAGAAGGAATACCATGTAAATTGCTATCCAATACGTAATTATTTATGGTAACCTTGTATGTAGAGTATTATCAATAAATAAAGTGGGGTATATGAAGGAGAATAGCTATGGAAAAGACATTAATTATCGGTCATAAAAATCCAGATACGGATTCGATTTGTTCAGCTTTATCCTATGCTGACTTAAAAAACAAATTAGGAGTTAATGCTGAGCCGGCAAGGCTTGGGGAAGTTAATAAAGAAACACAATTTGTTTTGGATTATTTTAAAAAAGAGGCACCAAAATATATCGAATCGGTAGATAATGATATAAAGGATATTATTTTGGTCGATCATAATGAATTTCAGCAAAGTGTTGACAATATACAAGACTTACGTATTTCTGAGGTGATTGATCATCACCGTATTTCAAATTTCGAAACAAAAGAACCGTTATATTTTCGTGCAGAGCCAGTTGGCTGTACAGCTACTATTTTAAATAAAATGTATAAAGAAAATAATATTGAAGTTTCAAAAGACATAGCTGGTCTATTATTGTCGGCTATTATTTCCGATTCTTTATTACTAAAATCACCAACCTGTACAAAAGAGGATGTAGATGCAGCCTACGAATTAGCAGAAATCGCAGGGGTAAATCTAGAAACGTATGGACTTGAAATGCTGAAAGCCGGAGCAGATTTAAGTGATAAATCAATTAGAGAATTACTTACCATGGATGCCAAAAATTTCTCTCTTGATGGTGCAAACGTAGAGATTGCTCAAATAAACACGGTTGATGCCAGCGAGATCTATGAAATGCAAACAGATATAGAAGCTGAAATTGAAAATATTGTGAAGGAAAAAGATCTGGCGTTATTTTTGTTTGTTGTAACAGATATTTTAAACAATGATTCAGAAGTACTTGCGATGGGGAATGCAAAGAATAATGTTGAAAAAGCGTTTGGTGAAACACTAGTTAATAACCGTGCATTTTTAAAAGGGGTCGTTTCACGCAAAAAGCAAATTGTTACAAAATTAACGGATGCATTTACAAACTAAGCTACATCAAAAGACTATATCATAAGGGAATGATCTGTTCCCTGTGATATAGCCTTTCTTCGTTTAAAACTAAAAAGTTTCTCCTAAATCAGGAGAAACTTTTTTGCTATTGTTTTATAACATTTACTGCTTGTGGCCCACGAGCACCTTCTTCAATTTCAAAGGTAACTGTTTGACCGTCGTCTAAAGTTTTAAAGCCTTCTCCTTGAATTGCGGAGAAATGTACAAATACGTCATCTCCGTCTTCAACTTCTATAAAACCGAAGCCTTTTTCTGCATTAAACCATTTTACTTTACCTGTGTTCATCTTTCATTCCTCCAAGTGTAATTATCACATTTATTGTTATTTTGTTCTGCTGAATAGTTCAAGACGATAACCTTTAAAAGTTATTTATAGCGCAATCGAACAATATTTATTGTTAGTATAGCCCACTAAATAAGCAATTATACATTTAAAAAATCAATGCCCCATAAAGTTTAGTGTTTGTGTAAAACATGAATAAATGCACCTCATGGGTTTAAAGCTATCTATATAATGGAGAAAAGGAGGAATAAGCATGGGTGGAAAACCAAAAGGTCCGAAACAGCAGGAACATCCTAATCTACCACGAAGCCCGCAGCAACCATATGGAGAGCCACTTGATGGTTCAAAAAAAGTCAAAAATAGAAATCATTCGCGTCAAAACAAAGGTGCATCGCATGATATGTAATGAATACAATGAATTATATTTTGAAGGCAGTTTTAAACTGTCTTCAAAATGCATTAGATCAATATTTTTTCGCTTACACCTTGACTATTTTTAATAAAACATTATATAATATAATTTGGATCGAAAAAATAATAATATGGGGCATTAGCTCAGTTGGGAGAGTGCTTGCGTGGCACGCAAGAGGTCATCGGTTCAAGCCCGATATGCTCCATCCCTCTTAAACGCTTATACATCTAGGTGTGTAGGCGTTTTCTTATTGAATCAAATTACTAAAAATATTCTTTGTTATCTGGATGTTTGGCATCCATCATGAGCACATCGTGGAATAAATATTGTATCCGGTAGCAGCAAAAGGGGGGTTTTGCTCTCGTGCCCGTTTAAAAATTAGCAAAGGACAGGTAGTATTTTTTGAGAAGTTCGCTCAAAAAATCTCCACCTTAAACCCTTGCTAATTTCCATTTTGTCCGCTGCAATTTTCGTACCGAAAGCCGTACTCAGCTAAACTAAAAATAGCACGCTTTCGGTATTTTAGTTTAGCGGACAAAACCACTCAAAATAAAAAAGATACAAGAAAAATCTCTCGTATCTTTTCTTCAACAAACGCGCCCGTTCGTAATATAAGGTTAACCAGATATTTCTGGTTGACCTTTTCTTATAGGGTCGTATTATAACGGTAGTCGGGGTAGAACGTAGCGCCCGTGGGACTTGATCCCGTCCGCAAAACTGTTCACCCCCTACTTGTATAAACATGTTTTGGGCTGGTTGGGACAATGATCCCGTTTAACAAGCGAACCTATGACATTACAAGCAGCTTTAGGGGTTACCGACTAATTTATTACTTTTTTGAGGAGGAGATTTAAATATGAATCCAGTTGTAGGTTTGGATGTTTCCAAAGGAGAAAGCCAGGTTCAAGCCTTTTTAGATAAGAATCAGCCATATCGTAAGAGCTTTAGTGTTAAACATACTCTAGATGGTTTAGGAAGTTTATTAGAATTTCTAAAAGATATTGAGAAATTGGCTGACGGAAAGCAACCTTCGGTTATTTTAGAATCAACGGGACATTATCATACTCCTGTTATTGAATTTTTAGAGGAACAGCAATATGTCTATATTATTGTTAACCCCCTCATTTCTCATCGATCTAAAAGTACAAATTTACGGAAGGTAAAGACTGACGCAATCGATGCCTATCATCTATGTCAATTATATTATAAAGAGGAGTTAGAGCCGCATAAAAAGAGAGGGATTCAACTCCTAAACCTTCGTATCTTACAAGGCAACAAGAAAATGTTTCAAGCACCGCCGCACAAACAAAGTTGCAGTTACAGTCAATTTTAGATCAGGTATTTCCTGAATACAGAGGTGTCTTTAGCAATCTCTATTCAAAAGTATCTTTACAGACTCTATTACATTTCCCAACTTCAGAAGACGTTTTATGTGTGAGTGAGTCTGCGCTAACAGATAAAATCTCAGAATTATGTACAAGGCGCTCAGAGAAATGGGCCGCAGAAAAAGCACTAAAACTGAGAGAAGCTGCATTGCGGAATCCGTTTCAAAACAATTTGTACCAAAGTCATATCTTTAACCTAAAAATGTTTATCAACATTGTTCTTCAATATCAAGAGCATCTATCAAAATTAGCAGTAGAAATAGAAGCCCTCGCAAAAGAAATTGAAGAATATCAGATTATCCAGTCTATCCCTGGTATTGGAGAAAAGATTGCGGCAACAATCATTTCCGAAATCGGAGAGATAGAACGGTTTAATCACCCTAAAAAGCTAGTTGCCTTCGCTGGAATAGATCCTAGTGTATACTCTTCTGGCAGGTTTACTGCTTCTATAAACCGTATCACCAAAAGAGGATCCAGCAGATTGAGACAAGCACTATTTATGGCTGTACAATGCGGTATAAGGGATTCCCGTAAACAAAAATCAGGTGATGAAATTATCCCTAGAAATAAAGGACTAAGAGATTTTTACGACAAGAAACGTGAAGAAGGAAAACCCTTTAGAGTAGCTGTTATTGCTTGTGCGAATAAGCTTTTACATTGGATTTATGCATTATTAAAAAATAAAACACCTTTCGAAGATGTAGCTTAAATAGCAATCTTAGGTAAATAGTGCAAATTCTTTCAGTTAAGTAAAGGAAGGTTATTTGGCATTCCCAATTTTAGTATATCATGTAAGTTCTATATTTTTCACAGAAAAATATTGACAACTATTAGCTGGTTTAGCTGAATAAGCCACACTATTTAATCTTGCAGGTACCGCGAGTCGATTCAATCGCTTTTATTTTACCAGTTTTCTTATGAATGCTATCTGTTCCCTCCTCTTTAAGGGAGTCAATTTCCCATTGGATTATATATTTATTGGTTTTAGAAATTATTGTTATAATTTCCGCGTCACCACAACACTCTCTTGAGCGTTCATCTATAACTATTTGCTTTGCCTTTTCCTCCGTAATATTTTGATCATTCGATTTTATGCTATTACACCCAGTTAAAATAATAAGAAACAACAAGAAATATATAACAGTTATTTTTTTCATCTTTTAGTTCCTCCTTACTTTAACTCTATAAGCTGAATTGCATCTGATAAAATTTGTATAACAATCTGGGCCGTTTGCGGAAGAACATTATTGATTTTTCAACCGCTTCAGGATTTCATGTTTTATAATCTTTGTGGCTTCGTAGTAATCAATGTTTTCATCTGCTTTTTTTCGCATGGTCTATAAGCGAATCAATCAATGGGGCATTGTCTGCATTTTGCACTTTTTTCTCAAATTCCTTTAATTTATCGGTCATTTCTTTCATTCCCCTCGGTTCTATACCTATTCGATTTTATGTATGAATCCATGATGTAGGCAGAGTTATCACAAAGCAACGGAAACCAGTCCGTAAACCTTTCTTCCATTGCATAATCTAATAAATCCATCATCTCTATAATATTATTATCTCGAACAAACTTCATCATTTCACGTATCAATGTATATCTTTCAATCTTTGTAACTTCTAACAACTGACTTAGATCAGCACCACAATGAGCAACAATATCATTTTTGTTGTATTGATATTTCTCGGGGTTGTCCATATGTGCAAAATACCGAATCATACCTTTTGTATTTGCAACTTTTTGCGGAACAGGAGCATTCAATTTCTTTGTTAAAGATTCAATTTGTTTAAAGCTCTTATTCCCTGGAAACATCATCATTACATGCCAATGGACTTTTTTAAGTTCTCCATCTGGGTTAACATCTTTATCATGTAACGGACTTTCAATCCAAGGTGTACGCAGTTCACTAACTATTTCACGCCAATTTTCAGGCGCACTTTCGGGATAAACAACAAAAGTCCAATTCCTTACACGTTCATCTTTTTATTTTTGTTATTAGACATATTATTTTGGTGTATAATAACTGTACAACAAATTATTGGTAGCTTTTTAATAGGGAAATGGAAATAAACTTTCATAAGATTTAATTACTTTAACAAGATAATGGTTGATGTGATGCAAACAATATTACCGAAATACCAATTTAACATATTCCAGCACCTACTAATCATGTAAGTCAGTTACTGTTTATCAATGCCCCATCCCCATAGAACAGACAAAATAACATAAGTACTGAAAATTTAGTAGGGGAAGGCAAGCCCCTACTAGGAAACTTTAATTTATGTTTGAAAAATGTATGCGAGCCTTTTCTGCGATATCTTCTGGTATCTTATATGTTAATGGTTCTTCTTGAAGCATTTGGAAAAAATTTATGTCACTGGTATGAAGGTCACCAAGCGTAAGACGTGGTGTAAGACGTGCATGAATAGGAGTTGCTTCTTTTGAGAAATTCAGCATCATATTAAAGCTTGCAAGTCCTTGCTCGTCTAATGTTGCAAGTATAGCTTGCAGACCTTGAGCAAAGTCATCCCAGTCTTTTTCTTTTATATCTTGAAATGAGATTTTGTTAGGAAAAACAGCTATAAAATCGTTGTGTGCTTTTGGAGCGTAGGCGTGCATCCAAGCTATATTTCCTTTTTCCCCAATCCAGCGTGTTCCTTCCTTTTTTTCTGTTTCATAGAGATAGGTAAAATATTCTTTATTATGTGTTTTTGTAAATTCTCTTGCTTTTGTTTCCATAAGTCTTTGATAATTTGTTGCAGATTCTGAAACGATGACGTGTAAATGCGGATGAAGAATGCTTCCTCCTGAATACGGCAAGTAATTCCAGTTGATTGAAGCGAATAATGGTTTTTTTTCAACTGTCATTACTTGTTTAATATAAGTTTGTGCGGCTGTAAATGCATCCTTTATCATAGAGTTTGTAAAATCAGAAAGAGGAACATAATGATCTTCGGAAAAAATAACGACTCCATTATGCTTGCTATAAGGAAATAAGTTAGGACAGACGATTGATTGCCCATGAGAAATTCTTCCGTTCTCTGCAATTTCTTTAGGAAAAGTGGGTGTAAGTTTATGTACGTTTTCAGGGCAAAATGGGCAGTTTTTTCCTGATGTTTGTTTTGCAGCTTCTGTATAGTCCGGGGGTGTTAGAGACATACCAGGATCAAAAACAATACGAGATGATTCTTCTGTAAGCGGATCATAACGTATTTCTGTCTTTCGTTCTATTGGGTTTCCTTTTCCATCATAAAATGTAAACCATTCTTCTTTTTTTCGGAATAAGCTATTCATTGGCTACACTCCCTTTTTATTTTTCTATTATATATTATGGAATACCATTAAGAATATATCAATATTTCAGTATTTTAAATAAAATGGCCCTTTCTTAGGAAAGAACCATTGATTACGCTTTATTATATGGATTTATATGAACAAGGACATCTTCAATATCGTTATACTTTGTCAGAAGTGTTTGTTTAATTTCTTTCGCAATATCATGTCCTGCTTTAACTGTAAGTTCAGAATCAACGCTGACTTTAATATCAATCACAACATAACTCCCATGCGTACGTGCGTACATTTGATCGATATGAAGGACACCATTAATTTCTTTAACCGTTTGTCTGTAGTTCATTGCATCTTTCTTATCAAGTACTTTTTCCATCATAATGTTAGAAGATTCTTTGGCAAGATCGTATCCCACTTTGATTACAATAAGAGATACTATAATTCCAGCGATTGCGTCTCCGTAGATAAGAAAGGGGAGGTGATAGTACTCACCCAACATTGCACTCCCAATCCCAAGTAAAGCAGCAAACGATGACAGGGAGTCTGAACGATGGTGCCAAGCTTCACTAATTAGAGCAGAGCTGGTGTATTTTTTACCTAAATAATGCTTGTAATGAAAGAGGGCTTCTTTTACTAGGATAGAAATTATAATGATAATAAGTGCTAATTTCCTAGGGGCGGATGGTGTCTCTCCAAAAAACGTTTTTATAGAGGAAATACTAATTTCGATCCCAACGACAAGTAGTAATAGCGCTACAATAATCGAAGCGATATTCTCCGCTTTCCCATGTCCATAAGGGTGTTCCTCATCCGGTGGCTTAATTGCAATTTTTACACCAAATAGAACAACAATTGATCCAGCGATGTCTGAAGCAGAATGGACGGCATCCGCCAAAAGCGCACGACTTCCCGCAATTACTCCACCAATTCCCTTCATCACTGTAAGTAATGCATTAGCAATAATTCCAACCCAAGTAGCTATAATAATTGGACGAGAATTTTTTCTCAATTGACCACCGCCTTTCATCTTCTATAGCTTATCAAATGAAGTATGAATGGGTCTATAGCAACGTTATTCACTGTACATAACATAGTAATAGATATGCTATAATGTTGGATAAGACTAAAATAAAAGGCTCTTCACAAAGTAGGAGTATTAAATTTTTTGAAAAAATATTTCGATATCATTTTCTCTTTCCTAAATACGTTTTAAAAGAGAAAAATTATTTGTCATATCTTGCAGAAATACAATGGAAGGGGAAAAGACATGTCTGAAAAGATACTTATAGCATTAGGTGGAAACGCAATACTGCAGCCAAAGCAGGAAGCAAATTATGAAAATCAATTAAATAATGTGCACCATAGCACAGAAATGATTGCTCAAATCGTAAAGAAAGGGCATCGTGTGATTATTACGCATGGTAATGGTCCTCAAGTGGGTAATATCTTACTTCAACATGAAGAAGCTAAAGATGTTATACCACCTTTTCCTTTAGATGTATGTAGTGCAGAATCGCAAGGGTTTATCGGTTATATGATTGACCAAGCACTTAAGAATACGTTGCAAAGAATGGGATTGAAAAATCAAGTTGTGAGTATGTTGACACAAACGCAAGTTTCAAAAGACGATGTAGCATTTCAGAACCCGACGAAACCAATTGGGGTCTTTTATTCAGAGGACGAAGCAAAGCAGTTAGCTGATAAGAAGAATTGGGTTGTAAAAGAAGATGCAGGACGTGGATGGAGAAGGGTTGTTGCTTCACCAAAACCGGAGTCCATTTTAGGTTCGGAGGTCATCAAAACATTAACAGATGCTAATGCCATAGTTATTGCTTCTGGAGGAGGAGGTATTCCAGTAGTTAAAAATGAGGATGGTACATTCCAAGGAATAGAGGCTGTTATCGATAAGGATCGAAGTGGTTTTAAATTAGCTGCAGAAGTGAAGGCAGATAAATTTATGATTTTAACGGATGTACCAAACGCCTATATTAATTATGGAAAACCAAATGAAAAGGCGTTGGGAGCAATTACTTTGGAAGAGGCAAAACAATATATAAAGGAAGGCCATTTTTCAGCCGGTAGCATGGCACCGAAAATGGAGTCTGCAATTAAGTTTGCAGAGCAAGGTGGGAAATCTATCATTTGTTCATTAGACCAAGCTGGACTTGCAATAGAAGAAAAAGCAGGAACAATTATATCAAAATAATGAATGGAAAAAGTCAGGTGTTCTTACCTGACTTTTATCAGTTTACGATCCCAAGCTTTTTGAGGCCATTAAATATTCCCGAGTCTAAGACGGACGTCGTTGTATAGGTTGCATAAGGAATAAGCTCTGGAGGGGCATTTTCCATGGCAAAGCCATTTCCGACCGCATTTAACATTTCTTTATCATTCATACCATCCCCAAAGGCAATTGCTTGTTCTTTCGAAATCTCTAAATGAGTAAGTACCTTTTCGGTAGCAGTGCCTTTATTAACATTGTTTCGGATTACATCGTAACTTCCTTCAACCCCTTTTAGATTCACTCGGGAAAGATGCAAGTTTGTATCTAATTCATAAAGTGAGGCTTGGCCCTTAGGTACATTCATAACTGTGATACCTAAGATATTATTCATAACATTTTCTGTGAAAAGTTCATTATACCTAAGTTGAAACGTTTCAATAAATTTTTGAACAACCGGTTTGTCTAATGAAGTAAAATAATTTTTCTCATTTGTATATAAAACCATTTCATGGCCATTCCTTTTGGCAATATCAAGGTATTTTTTAACTAGGTTCCCAGCCATTGGTTCGTTAATAATAATATTGTCTTTATAAATAGCAAAAGCACCGTTGTATCCGATCATGGAGGTAATATTTAATTCTTTAGCAAGGTCTTTTATTTCATGGAGCGGGCGTCCAGTAGCCAAAGAAACTTCCATATTTTGATGCTGTAATTGAGAAATTGCTTCTTTTGTTGATTCAGAGTAAGAGTGGTCAGGTTTTAAAATAGTTCCATCAATATCCAGTAAAAGTAGTTTATATGCTGTCATCATGATCCCCTTTTGTGCATCGTTTTAATTTTATGAACGATTTTACCACAAAATAAGGATATTTGTTAGTTGGTTTTTTTAATTTTTCATTTAAGATATGATGCTGGCTTTTGTCTTTTATTTTCGGATGCTTCTACTATAAGACTTGCAGATGCATCACCAGTAATATTTATAGATGTACGCATCATATCCAATATCCGATCAATCCCGGCAATTAATGCAATCCCCTCTAATGGCAAATTCACTGCTGCTAGGACCATCGTCAGCATAATTAATCCTGCTCCAGGCACCCCTGCTGTACCAATGGATGCAAGTGTTCCAATCAATGCTACCATCAATAGCTGAGAGAACGTTAACGTAGTTCCGAAATATTGAGCAATAAAAACAACGGTAATCCCTTGATAGATCGCAGTACCATCCATGTTTATCGTAGCACCTAATGGCAGTATGAAACTGCTTGTTTCTTTAGATACACCTAAATTTTCCTGTGTATTCTTCATCGTTACAGGTAAAGTGCCCGCACTACTACTTGTGCTAAAGGCGACTGCTGCAGCAGGAAAGATGCCTTTGAAAAATTGAAGCGGATTCATCATCCCAAATGTTTTAACAGCGAAGGAATAGAAAAGCCCTGCATGAATTAAACATGCAACAAGCATTGCAAGAATTAGCTTAATAAGTGGCATTAAAACAGCAAGACCATATTCACCGACTATCGGGGCAAGCAGGCCAAATATACCAATCGGAACAAGTGACATAATAATACCAGTTATCTTATACATGATCTCGGCAAATCCATCAAAAAATTGCTGAACTCCTTTTGCTTTTTCACCAACGATTGTTATGCCTATCCCTATAAATATTGCGAAGAAGATAATTTGCAACACATCACCACTTGCTAAGGATTCAATTGGGTTTGTAGGTATAATATTGAGTAAGGTCTGCACAACCCCCTCTGTTTCAGCGGGTGTTTCAACTGCTTTGGAAAGCTTAAGGTCTGTTCCTGTCCCCGGAGAAAAAATATAGCCTGCCAATAAACCAATAGAAATAGCGATTAAACTAGATAATAAATAGAAGGTAATTGTTTTTCCGCCTAAGCGCCCTAATCTTTTAATATCACCTGAACTGGTTACGCCAACGATAATGGTCGAAAGAATTAATGGAATGATAATAAACTTAATCAAACGTAAGAATAAGTCTCCTAGTGGTTGTATGTAATACGTTTTTTCGCCAAAAATCAAACCTGTGATAATTGCAAGAATAAATGCTATTACAATTTGCCAAATTAGACTTTTTTTCATAAAAATAGCCTCCTTTGGTTAAAATAGAGTATGCGTAAACAATACATTTACATCGCCCTCATTTCGAGTTACTATAGTGTATTCACACATCTAGTTGAAAATTCTAAAAAATTAATAATTATAGTTATGCGAATGTGCGTCACTGGACAATATCTCCTGTAAAAGAAGATAAGTTTCATTGACTTTGTATTAAGTCAATTGTAAACTAGATAAAGGAATGTAATTATATATAAGACATATGAGGTGATACCATGATTCAATCTGTGTTAACAATAGGAGCCATTTTAACCGTAGCATCCCTTGTTCTTAGCTTTATTCTTCTTAAAGCGACACCGAAAGAGAAATTTATGAGCTATATCCCAGGTGCGGTATTTTTTGCAGCTGGTTTAATACTACTCTTGTTTGCAACTTTTGGTAAAGTAGAAATTATGGGGGCAGGTTTAGGTGGATGGGGAATCGCTTCTCTATTCGCAGCTGCAATTGGTCTAATCATTACAGCTATTTTGGATTCATTTCAAAATGCAAAGGCATAAAAAAGAGCGATGATCGGGTACCGATCCCCAAAAGTTAGAGTAGAAAACTAACTTTTGGGGGTGTTTTTTATGGCCAAGTATAGTGGGGAATTTAAAATAAAGCTTGTTACCGAGTATTTGTATGGAAATCTTGGATATAAATTATTAGCGAAGAAATACAATATGCCCTCTCAAACACCATTACAAGATTGGGTAAGAGTCTATAAAACACAAGGGATGAAGGGGTTAGAACGAAGAAAAGTGAAGGAAGTGTACTCTGTTCAATTTAAATTAGATGCGATACAATTTATGTTAGAGACGGGTGCTTCTTATCAGGAAACTGCTGAACAATTTCGATTAAATAATCCTTCATTAATTCACCGTTGGATGAAAACATTTAATGAACAAGGGATAGAAGGCCTGAATCCAAAGTCAAAGGGGCGACCCTCTATGTCTAAAAAACCAAACAAAAAGAAAAACGAAGAGAAAAAACTTACGCGTGAAGAAGAATTAGAACGAGAGAATGAATTACTAAGACTAGAAAATGCATACTTAAAAAAGTTGAGAGCTTTTCGGGAAAATCAGAGTGCCTTCCACGAAAAGCACAAGCAAAAGTGGCATTCGAACTCAAAGAAGAAGGGTTCCGATTAAAAGATGTTCTCCTTGTCGTGGGCACCCCAGAAGCAACATACCATTACCATGTGAAAAATTTTGACCGAGAAAATCCAGATGCAGAATTAAAAAGACGGGTTGAAGAATACATTTACTGGTACAACCATGAACGATCAAAAGAGAAATTGGCTGGATTAAGTCCAGTCGAATACCGAACTCAATCCAGCCAATCAGCTGCATAATCAAAACTCTAAGTAACCACCATCTCGCTCTTTTTTTATAGGTTATTCTTTTGTTTTTTTGATGGAATATGTATACCCACCACGCTGCTCTATTTTACCCTCTTTCATTAATTTGCCCAGTGCTCGCTTCAAGGCTGCTTTACTAATATTAAATGTTTCGCGAATGTCTTCTGGATCACTTTTATCACTAAACGGGATCACACCATTATTTTCTTCCAGCTTTATTAAAATCATATCAGCATCTTCATACATGCTATGCTGTTTTAATGGGCGTAAAGAGACATTTATTGTACAATCATCCTTTACGTCAATAACCCGCCCTTCAACTAATTGACCGAGTCTTGGTTCGATTTTTCTTTCTGTATAATGAATAAATCCACGGTAGCCATCCTCTGTAATTATCGCTGATCCTTCTCTGCTTGTATGATAGACACGCCCCTTAACTGATTTATTTAAAAGTTCATGTGAAGCAAAATTCCATTCGCTTGCAAAAATTTTCTCTGTAGCTGGAATAGCGAGTAAACGACCTTTTCGATCATTACCTAAAGTAACGTAGAGCTTATCACCGGGCTTAGGCCATACATCTTCAATCAATGGAAGATCATCAATTGACACGAGCATTTCTTTTGTTGTTCCTATATTAACGAATACACCAAGCCCATCAATGACTTCAATTACTTTTGCCCAACCATAGATATCAATTTGAATAGCAGGCAAATAGGTTGTTGCAATCAGTTGTTTCTTTTTGTTCTGATACAAGAAGACATCAATTTTTTGGTCAATTGCCAGTTCGCTTTTAGCTTCATTATGATGTAAAAGTGCCTCCATTGTTTTCCTTTTTAAAACATATCCTGTTTCAATTTTTCGATTAACAGTCATTGTTTGAATTGTACCTAGTAAATTACTCATGCCCGATCCTTCTTTCTATATATATTGGAAAAGGGGTACCCATTATAAGGATACCCCTTTGATTTATAAAGTAACACATAAGAATCATTTTATTATTTAACCCAATTTGGGTTGGAAATTTTTGTACTTCATTAAAATTTCACTTTACCGCGGTCTATGTTCCACTGGATGTTCTCTAACTTAAGCAACGTAAGCCCTTCCTGCTCATACGTCCTTGCGACCCCTCAGTCGCGCCAGTGTGAATAAGTATCTTTAAAAACATTACGTAGAATGCCAAAATAACTTATTAGTTACTCAATTATTTTAATATACCATAATAAACTCCCTTTTGTCAATATGGTACGTCAAATATTGGATTTTATTGACACTCTAAAGGATTTTTTATACTATTATTGAATAGCTAAACATTCTTTGAAAACTAAAATGTTTGAAAATAGGCTTTTTTCTAATAAAGGGCAGGAGTTCGGTATGAATGAAGGAGCTTTTAAAATCAAGTAACTGGATTGCGGGATTACAGTGGCTTTTTTTTATTTTCACTAATATTGTAGTTATTCCAATAACTGTAGGCGCAGCTTTTGATTTAGAACAAAACACGATTGTTTCCTTATTACAATTATCGTTTATTGTTACTGGAGTTGCTTGTATTGCTCAAGCTGTATTAGGACATAAACGTGCAATTATGGAAGGACAATCCGGTTTATGGTGGGGCGTATTTTTAACACTTGTTGTAGCTGCTGCTGCGCAAGAGATGCCTCTCTCCGTTTTAGGCGGAAGCTTGGCAGTAGGAGTTATTATATCAGGAATAATCACGATTGTCATTGGATTGACCGGATTAGGGTCCAATTTATCTGGGCTTTTCAACTCATCAGTGATGGGTGTGTTTATGTTTTTGTTTGGCTGCCAATTAATTTCTATTTTTATGAAAGGAATGCTTGGTATCCCTTTTGGTAATCCAGCAGAATCTGGCCATATTCACGTGTCTATTTCATTATTGTCTATTATAGTAGCGGCTTTTGTCATCATTATTAGTGTTAAAGCATCAGCAAATATTCGAAAATATGGATTGCTGATTGGCATTATTATTGGATGGATTGCTTATGTGTTTATTTTCGGATCAGATGCATCAATTAATCCGGAAACATCGTTAGATTTTAAGTTATTTCCACTAGGAAAGCCCACGTGGGATATGGGAATTATTTTAACTGCTGTATTAACAGGTCTGTTAAATACGGCAAATACATTTGGAGCATTAAAAGGTACAGATGCTATGTATAAAACAGATACAGATGATAAACAGTACCGTAACTCTTTTACAATAACCGGAATTTTTACTTGTCTTGCTGGTTTGCTGGGGCTAGTTCCTTATGCTCCATATGTCTCTTCTATTGGTTTTCTTCGTCAGACTGGAATAATTGAAAGAATACCGTTTATCATCGGTGGATTTATGTTTTTTATCATGGGGATTATTCCTCAGATCGGTGCTTTCTTTTCTTTATTACCGCTGAGTATCGGAAGTGCGGTATTATTTGTAGCTTATTTGCAATTATTTAACTCATCATGGGACTTTTTTAAACATGTCCATTTCAATACAATCAATGTATATCGGACAGCTATTCCGCTTTTTGTAGGTATTATTATTATGACGATGCCTGCGAGTTATTTTGAAACACTGCCGAATACGATAAGACCTCTAATAAGCAATGGTTTACTTGTAGGAATAACACTTTCATTAATTCTGGAGAATGTGATTCCATGGGATAAACTAGGAAAGCAACATGAATCAAATCATGAATCTCAGAGAAATATTGTACAGTAGAGTATAGATGAAATGTAAAGAGAGAGGATGCCTTAAAATGGATTTACATTTAAATGGAAAATCAGTTATTGTTACAGCTGCGAGCAAGGGAATTGGTCGAGCAATTGCAACTGAATTCGCACGTGAAGGGGCTAGCGTTCTATTGGCTAGCCGTCAACAAGAAACACTGCAGCATACCGTTACTGCAATAAAACAAGAAACTAACAATGAGCATGTAGATTATGTTGTTTGCGATATGAAAGATGCTCATGCCATAAAGGCGATGGTAGATAAAGCATCTAAATGGAACGGAACTGTTGACGTTTTAATAAATAATGCGGGTGGACCTCCTGCTGGGAAATTTTTAGATATGAAGGATGACGATTGGTACCATGCATTTGAATTAAACTTACTTAGCTTTGTAAGAACTATAAGGGCAGCACATCCTCATATGCAAAAGCAACAATGCGGACATATCGTTAATATTGCCTCATCATCCATCAAACAGAGACTGGATAATTTGGTTTTATCGAATACAATGCGCCCTGGAATTGTTGGCCTAGCAAAAACGTTGGCTCAAGAATTAAGTCAGGATAATATTTTAATTAACACTGTAGGACCAGGCGTTATTGAAACAGACAGAATCTTAGATTTGAATAAGATTAAAGCAAAGCAGCAAGGGGTATCTGAAGAAAGCATTAAGAACGATGCGGAACAGAATATTCCAATCGGAAGATATGGTCAACCAGAGGAATTTGCAAAAGTAGTTGTGTTTTTGGCTTCTGGAGCAAACACATATATAACTGGTCAATCATTAATTGTCGATGGTGGATCTGTTAAAGCGTTATAAGGAAAAATATTATTTATTCATAGCATTTGTTGATACCAAAATAAGACTGATTTGTTAAACACAATCAGTCTTATTTTTAATAAATATTCATGGTACCGATTAAAATGAGAAGAAGCGGCGGTATAAAGGTCATCTTTTGCATTGCTTTATTCTTTGAAAGAATCATACCTATTTTTAAGCCACAAAAAAGGAATGCGCCACTCATTAATGCGATAAAGATTGAAGTTAAAAAAGGTGAATAACCTATAATTGCTGCTGCTATCCCAGCTCCGAAAGCATCTAAAGCGAGTGCTGCGCCAAGTATTAGTGCTTCACCGGCAGAGATTGTTCCTGATTTATCTATATCTGCTTTGTCTGGAGTCTTTAAAACTGTTTTAAAATGATGGAGTTTTTTAGTAGCTTCAGGAATGCTTTCTGTTGGGTTACTTTCTTTTTTCGACCGAATGATATTCAAAAATGAAAAACATCCAAGTAAAATTAAAATAATCCCGCCGATATTGTCAGCTAGGTGCGGAGAAATGACTGAACCTAGAATACTCCCTACTGTCATTGAGAGAGAAACAACAATACCTGAACAGATCATAATGATGCTTAGAGCAAAGAAAGGCACACGAATATTGCGCATTCCATACGTAACTCCAACACTGAATCCATCTACACTAACAGCAATGACTAAAAAAAGTAAACCTGTATAAAAAAGCATTCATGACCATATCCTTTATACATTTTTAAGTTAGTGTATGGTAATATGGGGCAATATGGGTGGGCTATCACCTAATAAAACATAAGGAAAGACTTTAAACTAGCAGATGACGTATAATAAGGTAAAGAATAAATATATGTTTTAAGGAGAAAGGATTTTTATCGTGAGTAAAACAGTTGTATTGGCAGAAAAGCCTTCCGTTGGTCGGGATATCGCGAGAGTGCTACATTGCAATAAAAAAGGAAACGGTTATATGGAAGGTCCAAAATATGTTGTAACCTGGGCACTAGGTCATTTAGTGACGCTTGCAGATCCTGAGGTATATGATAATAAATACAAAACATGGAATTTACATGACTTACCGATGCTTCCATCTAAACTAAAACTTGTAGTGATGAAGAAAACTGGTAAACAATTTAGTATCGTAAAATCACAATTAAATCGAAAAGATGTACAAAATATTGTAATTGCAACGGATGCAGGAAGAGAAGGAGAACTTGTCGCCCGGTGGATTTTAAAAAAAGCGCATGTTTCCAAACCAATTAAAAGATTATGGATTTCTTCAGTGACTGACAAAGCAATACGGGATGGATTTAAACAATTAAAACCTGGAAAGAAGTATGAGCATCTTTACGATTCTGCAGTCGCACGTTCAGAAGCCGATTGGTATGTAGGGTTAAATGCTACCCGTGCCTTAACAACAAAGTTTAATGCACAGTTATCCAGTGGGCGCGTACAAACACCAACCCTTGCTATGATTGCGGCCAGAGAAGAGGAAATTAATAAATTTCAGCCGCGCAAATTTTATGGCATTGAAGCAAAAACAAACCAAGGGATAACCTTTACATGGCAGGATGTAAAGAATAATAAGCGCATTTTTTCAAAGGATAAAGCAGATGAGTTGCTTAACCGGATAAAAGGGAAAACAGCAAAAGTTACGCACATTAAAAAGGAATATAAAAAGAAATTTGCTCCGCAGTTGTATGATTTAACTGAATTACAACGCGATGCAAACCGGATTTTTGGATATTCCGGAAAACAAACCTTATCATTGATGCAAAAACTTTATGAGCAACATAAAGTTTTAACATACCCACGTACAGATTCGCGGGTGATTTCAACGGATATTGTATCGACATTGAAAGATCGCGTTCAAGCATGCGGGGTAGATCAGTATGCAACTGCTGCCAAAAAAATACAGCGCAGTGAACTAAAATTATCTAAAGCAGTAGTTAATAATGCAAATGTGTCTGATCACCATGCTATTATCCCAACGGAACAACCTGTTATCTTACAAGAATTGAATGATAAAGAGAGAAAAATTTATGACTTGGTTGTAAAACGATTTTTAGCTGTTTTATTACCACCTTATGAATATGAGCAAACAACAATCACTGCTGATATTGCAGGTGAAACGTTTACAGCGAAAGGTAAAATAGTTAAGAAACAGGGCTGGAAAGAAATTTACGATTCTCGTTTTGAAGAGGATGAAGCTAAAGAGGAACAACATTTACCTGCTATAGATAAAGGACAGAAATTTTCAAGTGTACGTCTATCGCTGACAAATGGCGAAACGCAACCACCTTCTCGTTTTACGGAAGGTACTTTACTTCAAGCGATGGAAAATCCGGTTCGTTATATGGAAAAAGAGGAACAACATTTAGCAAAAACAATCAATAAAACAGGTGGACTTGGCACTGTAGCTACTCGAGCTGATATTATCGAAAAGCTATTCCATAATGCATACATGGAGACCAGGGGAAAGCATATTTTTATCACATCAAAAGGTAAGCAGTTACTTGATCTTGTCCCGTCAGATCTAAGATCCCCAGCTTTAACAGCGGAGTGGGAACAGAAATTGCAATTGATCGCTGAAGGAAAGCTGAAAAAGGACCGTTTTGTCGCGGAAATGAAGGAATATGCCAAAGATGTTGTTCAAGAAATTAAGGGGAGTGAGTCGAAATTTAAGCATGATAATATGACAGGTACGAAATGTCCTGCGTGTGATAAATTAATGCTTGAAATAAAGAATAAAAAAGGCCGGATGCTTGTTTGTCAGGATAGGTCCTGCGGGCATCGAAAAAATATCGCTAAAGTAACCAATGCACGTTGTCCCAACTGCCATAAGCGTTTAGAACTACGCGGTGAAGGGGAAGGGAAAATGTTTATTTGTAAATGCGGTCACCGTGAAAAACTATCTACTTTTAATGAGCGAAAGCAGCGGGAAAAGAAGCATAAAGTATCGAGAAAAGATGTCAATAAGTATTTAAAAAAACAAGATGATGATTTTAAAAATAATGCCTTAGCGGAGGCACTTGCTAAATATAAAAAATAAAATAAATCTTTTTAAAAATTATGATATTATTTTATACTAAAATACACATCTCCATGATGTGTATTTTTTCATCGCTAATAAAATTGAAAATATTAGATAGGAGTGATGAATTTGCCAGCTAAAACAAAGAAAGGATATTCAAAGCGCTCTTGATTTTTAAACAATTTGGATCTTTTTATTACTATTTTTTATATTTTTAGGCATTCCATTAGGACCTGGTGTAACATATTTTCTATAAAAAAGAATGGAAATGACTTTATAGACACTTCCATTTGATAGAAAAAGTGTATTTACGTATCTGTGGTTAATTTTTCTTCCATTTTTTCAAATTGATTTTGTACCGGTTTCTTCGGATTTGAAGTCCACATGCTAACCACAATAACAGCGATTAAACTGAGCGCGAATCCAGGAATGAGTTCATAGAGAAAGTCTGATAATCCCGGTATCAGGAGCCATGTTATAACGGTTACACCGCCGATGATCATTCCTGCAAGTGCCCCCCATTTGGTCATGTGTTTCCAGTATAAGCTTAATAGTACAACCGGTCCAAATGCCGAACCAAAACCTGCCCAGGCATTTCCAACAAGTCCCAAAATCGTATCATTTGGTGTATAAGCAAGGATAACACTGATAATTGCTACGACTAATACAGCCAGTCGACCGATAAGTACGAGTTCTTTGTCGGATGCTTTTTTTCGGAAAAAAGTTCGATAAAAATCCTCTGTCACAGCGCTTGATGTAACTAGCAGCTGAGAAGATACGGTACTCATAATTGCAGCTAAAATCGCAGCCAGGATGAACCCTGTAATATACGGGTTGAATAAGACTTTGGAAAACACAATGAGTACTGTTTCCGGATCGCCAAGCTGTCCAGGGCGCTCGGCAAAGTAAGCCACACCAACAAGCCCCACGAGCATGGCGCCAATGATCGAAATCGCCATCCAGCCAATTCCGATTCAGCGAGCGGTTTTCAATTCTTTAACCGTATTGATGGCCATAAACCGGACAATAATATGTGGCTGCCCAAAATATCCAAGGCCCCATGCCAAGAAAGAAATAATTCCGAGAACCGAGGTGCCTTTGAATAAATCAAGCAATGAAGGGTCAATCTGTTGAATATGGTTCCAAGCTTCTTGTGTTCCTCCAACACTTGTAAACGCAACAATGGGTACCAATATTAATGCGAGGAACATAATAATTCCTTGTACAAAGTCCGTCATGCTCACCGCTAGAAAACCACCAAATAGCGTGTAGGCAACGACTACACCAACCGTTAAAAATAAACCAATATTATAATGCAACCCGAACGCACTTTCAAACAGTTTACCACCGGAAACCATTCCGGCCGTTGCATATAAGGTAAAGAAAATGAGGATAACAATACCGGAAATAAGTCTAAGAAGGTACTATTTCTTGGTTCTTTGGGATATGTTATGTCCCTATAATCTCATAACATGGCCTATTCTATAACATTTTACAAAATGGATATAAATATTCATTTTGACGCCAATCAAAGCAGAAGAATATTGGTTTATTTGAAATACTTTTAACTCAGCGTTTAGGCCTATCTTAAATAGGTTTGAACTACTAAAACATTACTATTAATTGTTGACCTCTTTTAGGGAGGAGAAACTGTAGAAGAGACAAATCATTGCTTTAGTAATAGCCATTGTATATGGCAGGTTGGAGTTTTTGTGATGTTTAAAATCAAATATGTATACAATTCTTTCCTGAACTGTGTATTTTACACATTCCTTATATTAGTGGAAGTGATTTGATCAGCTACTTCCACTAATATAGGATTATTCTCTTACAATTGATTCATAAATTTCTTCTAAAGACCATATAATTCCTTTTTCATCTTTGTAAACAACATGTTCAGGTTTAAAATGTGCGGGTGAACTAATCCCGGCGGCAGCTGCAACCCGATATAATCCTTTACGCATGGTAATTAAATAGTTAGCTGTTCGATGTTTTTTTTCATCAATAACAAGCGCCTTCTGTAATTGGGGGTCCGTTGTAGCTACACCAACTGGACATGCATTTGAATGACATTGTAAGGTTTGGATACACCCTACAGTGATCATAAATCCACGGGCGATATTCACAAGATCTGCTCCCATGGCCAACGCTATTGCAACGCGGTCGGGAGTAAATAATTTACCTGATGCAATAATCGTTACCTGGTCACGAATATCATGTTTTTTTAACGCATGATCTACTAAAGGCAATGCTGATTTAATGGGGAGACCAACGCTATCAGAGAGCTCCTGGTATGATGCGCCTGTTCCTCCTTCACCACCATCAATGGTGATAAAATCAGGTCCATGATCAAATTCTTTCATATTCTTCGCTAAATCATCTGCTTCAAGATGGCTGCCAACAACAATTTTTATGCCAACTGGCTTTCCAGTGTATTCTCGAATTTGGTTAATAAATTGAAACAGTGAGGGAAGGTCATCATATTCACGGAAGCGATTTGGACTATCAATAGAATGAAAGGGTTTAACCATACGTATTCTGGCAATTTCCTCATTAACCTTTTCAGCATCAATATGACCTCCGCGTGTTTTCGCTCCCTGGCCTAATTTTATTTCAAATGCCTTAATTTGAGGAATTTTGCTTTTCTCTAATAATGCATCCCAGTTGAAGTTTCCTTCGAGGTCACGAACACCAAATAAACCAGGACCGATCTGCATGATTATATCAACGTCTCCCTTTAGATGGTATTTAGAAAGACCTCCTTCACCTGTGTTCATCCATGTTCCCTTGGCAATGCCAAGGCCCTTGGAAAGAGCTGTTATCGCTTGCTTACCTAATGATCCATAGCTCATCGCTGACATTCCTATTTGACCTTTAACTTTAAAGGGATACTTTGCTTTTTTTCCAATTACAATAACATCTTTATCGTTTAGTAAATAGTTTATGGATGTATCTTCCTCTAATTTTTCTTTACGCTGTGTGAATAAGGGGTTTTTAAGTAAAATATAACGGTTTGTTGTCACTTTGTCATCCTTGTTTAATTCCATTTCTTCTGCTAGTTTTGGAAATAAGGAATTTCTTACATAAAAACCCGCTTCTTCAAAGTCCCTTTGCGATCCAAATCCAATAACATCCCGTTTATATTTGGCGCTTTTTACGATATTTTTATAATCCTTTCGTGATAATGGCTTCGCTTCTAAATCACTGTCAAAAAGATACTGACGTAATTCTGGTCCAATCTGTTCGAGGAAATATCTTGCTCTTCCTAATAAAGGATAGTTTCTTAAAATGGGATGCTGTTTTTGTCTTTTATCAATCATAAATAAATATATACCAATTATTATCGTTGTAAAGAAAATAGTGGCAACGGTAACAAAACCAATTATCGTCATTATATTTGCCGTATTCACCTATATACGTCACCTTTCAATATCTGACATTCTCTATTTTAGATTGGTTTAAAAAGAAGGAAATATCCTATAGTATTGACAACTTGTTCCTCGGCATAAACCTATAGTTATGATAAATGGAAGCGGAAGCATGTTATAATAGTAAAAAAGACCGCGGTGATATGTCAAAAAAA
>NZ_JFBD01000043.1 GCF_000709085.1 Virgibacillus alimentarius
ATTTGCCATGTCCAAATTCCCTATAAAAATAGTATTAAATTTTGTCGCTAGCACTATTGACTTTATATAGTTAGTCTCTCTATTTAGGTTGGAAATGAGTAATCAAAAGAATAATAAGGCACAATATGGGTTATTTATACATAGTCTAAGTTTAGAGGTGCTTTCACTTTAATGAAGGCTGTGAGGTGGCTTTATGAGCTTTATAACAGGAGAACTAGTGACACGTAAATCCTATCAGCATGACTTATTATTCCGTATTGAGTCTTTAGGAAATGATTTTGCCATTCTACATGGAGAAGATATTCGTTTGGAAGCTGATGCACCTATCGATGATTTAGTTCATGTAAAAGAAAGGGATTTAGAAAAAAGACGGAAAAAGGGAAAGGAACAAGAAGAATTTTCTTATCGTCTTTTTCGGCAAGATTATCAATTAATGAAAGAAAAGCGCGATTATCAATCAACGGGTGGCTATCAACATACGACAAGGTATTTTCAATTACCTGCAAAAGTACTTCATATAGATGGAGATCAAACTTACCTGAGAAAATGTGTAGAGCTATATCAACGTATTGGATTGCAAGTTCATGGTGTTCATATCAATGAAAAGGAAATGCCGTTTAAAATTGGTGAATTGGTTAGAAAGATCCAGCCCAATATTATTGTTATTACTGGTCACGATGCTTATTCAAAAAACAAAGGCTCAAAAAGTGACCTTCAGGCTTATCGCCATTCCAAATATTTTGCTGAAACCATTCGAGGAGCAAGGGAAATTATACCAAACTTAGATCAACTTGTTATCTTTGCAGGTGCCTGTCAATCTCATTTTGAATCATTAATCCGAGCGGGTGCAAATTTTGCCAGTTCTCCGTTTAGAATAAACATACACGCATTAGACCCAGTTTATATAGCAGCTAAGATTGCATATACATCATTTATGGATAAAGTCAGTGTATGGGATGTATTGAGAAATACGCTAACGGGAGAAAAAGGAATGGGTGGAGTTGAAACCAGAGGTCTGCTTCGAACAGGTATGCCCTATATGGAAAATGAGCAATAGATTAAATACATTGTGAAGAGGACGATTACGGTTATATGTCCTCTTCCTGTCATTTAAAGAATTATTTTACATAATTTATGAAGATAATGAAACAATAATACAAGGAAGTGAAAATATTTATATTTACTAGTTGACAACTAAAATGAAGTATTGTTATAATATAAGGCTTATTTGACAATCAAACAAGCTTATGTTATACTCTATACAGTGAGGTGGAGGATAGTGAAAACATTAGTCGAAATTAAGCAAGGTCTTGAAGGTCAAATTGGGCAGAGATTAAAGTTAACTGCCAATGGAGGAAGAAGGAAAACGATTTGCCGGTCAGGTATATTAACTGAAACGTATCCTTCGGTTTTCGTGGTTGAGTTAGACCAAGAAGAAAATGCATTCGAACGTGTTTCATATAGCTATGCAGATGTCCTGACGGAAACGGTAGAATTAAGTTTTTTAGATGACGAAACCCAAGTACAATCAATATAAGGCGGAATAATGCTTCTGCTTCTATTGAGGTTTCCTGATGATCGAATCACTATATAAGTAAAACAAGCATAAGACCAATACTCTACTGTAGAGTATTTGAACTTATGCTTGTTTTTTTCAAAAAATGCCTTTTCTGTATATATTTAACGCGACTAGAAAGATAAGAAAAACCATAAGCTACGAATGTCGTATAAACTGTTAACAGAAAGGGGCTGTTCTTTCATGGCTAGACAAAGAGGTATCATGTCAGATCAAATGAAAGAGGAAATTGCTAAGGAGTTAGGTTTTTACGACACTATTCAAAAAGAGGGATGGGGCGGAATAAAAGCAAGGGATGCAGGAAATATGGTAAAACGGGCTCTTGAAATAGCTGAGCAAAGTATGCAACAAAAGAACAATCCCTAATTGGATTAGGCTTGCAGGGAATATCTCTGCAAGCCTTATTATTTTCTATTGTAAATTAATTTTCAAAAAACCATAAAATACAGCATAAAAGCTGTATATACTTATTTGTTGTCCATCACATGACACATGCAGTCGCCTCCCGTTTTCTAATATGTTACAATCTGTTTAGATTTATAAAGTGGGTGACGGAATGGTTCTTTTTGAAAGAGCGCCAGCAAAAATTAACTTATCATTAGATATTTTAGGTAAGCGCGATGACGGTTACCATGAGGTTGAAATGATTATGACAACAATCGATCTATCTGACCGTATCGAATTACATCCATTAGATCAAGATCGTATTGACGTCTCTTTAGAAAGCAGATATGTGCCAAATGATGAACGAAATTTAGCTTTTAAGGCTGCTCAAATTTTTAAAACAATGTACAACATTGAAAAAGGCGTACATATTAAAATTGAAAAAAGTATACCGGTTTCGGCTGGTCTTGGTGGTGGAAGCAGTGATGCAGCTGCTGTATTACGTGGTTTAAATCGACTGTGGTCGATGAACATTCCAACGGAGGAATTAGCAGCACTCGGGGCGCATATTGGTTCTGATGTGCCGTTTTGTGTACATAATTCTACTGCGATAGCCAAAGGGCGGGGGGAACGTATTGAGAAATTACCTTCTCCACCTTCTTGTTGGGTTATTTTAGCTAAGCCTAACATTGGGGTCTCCACAAGAACAATATTTCAAAGATTTGATATGAGTTGCATCACACACCCAAGCACATCTGAAATTATAAGCGCCTTGGAAGAAAAAAATTTCATAAAACTTTGTAATAACCTGGGAAATGTGCTAGAAAGTGTCACAATTAAATTACATCCAGAGGTACAGCAAATAAAAGATCGCATGAAATATGCGGGTTCTGCAGGTGTTCTGATGAGTGGAAGCGGTCCGACGATATATGGTTTAGTCCAACATGAAAACAAGGCACGGCGAATTTATAATGGACTGCGTGGGTTTTGTGAAGAGGTATATATAGTCCGTATATTAGGTTGATATTTGCCAATACACGCATGTAAATGGTATATTTTAGTATAAATATTCGGATTTTGAGGTGTGGAAATGAAAAGAAGTAACAGAATTGTTGCATTGACAGATTATTTTATAGAAAACCCAAGAGAGCAAATACAATTGCCTTATTTCACTAAAATATATCAAGCCTCCAAATCTTCTATTAGCGAAGATTTGGACATTATCGATTATATGTTTAAACATGAAGGTTTAGGATACTTGCAAAGATCAGCAGGAGCAGCTGGTGGGGTAAAGTATATTCCGTATAATTCGAAAGAGAAAAGTATTCGGTACATTACAGAATTGTGCCACAAATTGGAAGATACAAGCCGTATTCTTCCAGGTGGATACCTTTATATGAGTGATATATTAGGAGACCCTAAGCAAGTTCGGCAAATAGGGCGAATTTTAGCATCTGCCTTTTCGCATTTAGACATTGATGTTGTTGTGACTGTGGCTACGAAAGGAATTCCATTAGCATATGCAGTTGCTTCATTCCTCGGTGTCCCAGTAGTTATTGTGAGACGAGATCCAAAAGTGACGGAAGGTTCTTCGGTAAGTATTAATTATGTGTCGGGCTCTTCCAGAAAAATTCAAACAATGGTATTACCGAAGCGAAGTTTACAAGAAGGCTCCAATGTATGTATTATTGACGATTTCATGAAAGCTGGAGGAACAATTACTGGCATGAAAAGTCTACTTGAGGAATTTAATGCGAATGTCAAAGCGATTGGAGTGCTGGCTGAAGCAGATGATGAAGAAGATGAACGAGTGGTTCGGGAATATACATCATTGGTTAAAATTACAAATGTTGATATGATGCAAAATTATATTGAAGTACACCCTGGGAACTTTGAATCAAACTGTTCCAAAAAATAAAATCTTCCGCACAAATGGGAGATTTTATTTTAATAAAACTGTTTTATGCTTTGGTCGTTTAAGCCACCACAGCCCAAATAGGCTTCGTTTTCCGCGGGTGACCCCTGTTGGCTCCTTCACTCATACCTTGCTCTGAGTGTTCTCATTCTGGCTGCTACTTTCGAAAAAGTCTACGTTTATTTCAACTGTTATTCATAATTTTAAGATGTTAACAACAATTTTTTAGATAACAGTCTTAATTATTAACCTTTTTGTAATTATTTTAAATTTTTTTGAATATCAGGCAGGACTTTTGTATGTTTTGTTGAAATACTTAAATAAGTTAAATAGGGAAAAGGTGGTGACACATCATGGAAGTAACTGACGTAAGATTACGCCGCGTGAATACAGAGGGGAGAATGCGAGCAATTGCATCGATTACGTTTGATCAGGAATTTGTTATCCATGATATCAGGGTGATCGATGGAAACAACGGGCTATTTGTAGCCATGCCATCAAAGAGAACCCCAGACGGTGAATTTAGAGACATTGCACACCCAATTAACTCGAAAACACGTGCAAAAATTCAGGATGCTGTACTGGAAGAATATCACCGTGCAGGGGAAGCAGAAGTAGAATATGAAGAAGCTGGGGTTTCCTAATATGTAAATTACAAGAGGTCTAATCATTTATTGATTGGACTTTTTTTATTCAAAAAGGCAAGTTATTTTTCCATTAAAAACATTGTATTCTGTTGACAGATCTATTGAAATCGAATTCTTTTTGAGATATATTCATTATGGATAAATGGAATGGAGGTTTCCTCATGACAAAACGTTATGCTGTCATTCTTGCAGCAGGGCAAGGAACTAGAATGAAGTCAAAACTATACAAAGTGCTTCATCCTGTATTAGGTCGTCCAATGGTACAGCATGTTATCACACATTTAAAATCCATCCAATTAGATGAAGTTGTGACAGTTGTTGGATACGGTGCAGATAAGGTTACTGAACATCTTAGAGATGAAAGTAAATTTGTGGTTCAGGAGGAGCAATTAGGAACTGGCCATGCTGTACTTAAGGCTGAAGACTTATTAAAAGATAAAGAAGGAACAACAATTGTGGTATGTGGAGATACACCGTTAATTACAGAAGAAACATATAAAGAACTCTTTAACTATCATGAAAGAAATGAAACAAAAGCAACGATTTTAACCGCAAAAGCTCCTAATCCAAAGGGGTATGGACGAGTTATTCGTAACGGACAAAATGAAGTTGAACGTATCGTTGAACATAAAGATGCAGATGATAAGGAACGAAGTGTTGATGAAATAAATACTGGTACATATTGTTTTGATAATAAAGCTTTATTTGATGCATTAAAAGAAGTATCAAATGATAATGCGCAAGGCGAGTATTATTTGCCAGATGTTATTGGTATTTTAAGGGAAAAAGGTGAAAAAATAAGTGCATTTTTAACACCGAATTTTGAAGAAACGCTGGGTGTCAACGATCGTGTAGCACTAGCACAAGCAGAAAAGGTAATGAAACAGCGTATCAATGAAAAACATATGCGAAATGGTGTAACAATTAAAGATATGGATAACACTTATATTGAACCTAATGTTAAAATAGAACAAGATGTAATCATTTATCCTGGTTCGATTTTAAGTGGGGATACAACGATTAAAGCAGGTGCACAAATTGGCCCGTACACAGAGGTTATTAATTGTGTGGTGGGGAAAGATACCGCTGTCAGACAAAGTGTCCTCGAAGACAGTCAAATAGGAGATCACGTAAAAATTGGTCCATATGCTCATATTAGACCAGACTCAAATATTCGCGATGAAGTTAAAGTAGGAAATTTTGTAGAGATCAAAAAGTCAACCATCGATCAAAATAGTAAAATTCCTCATTTAAGTTATATCGGAGATGCGGTGATTGGACGTAGAGTAAATATGGGATGTGGTACAATTACTGTAAACTATGATGGTAATAAAAAACATGTAACTACCATTGAAGATGATGCGTTCGTTGGTTGTAATGCTAATTTAATTGCCCCTTTAACTGTTGGAAAAGCTTCTTATATAGCTGCAGGATCAACAATTACATCAGACGTACCTAATGAAGCCTTATCTATCGCTAGATCGAGACAAACGGATAAAGAAGGCTATACAAAACAAAGAAAAAAAGAAAAAAAGGATTAATGGAGGTTTTTTTAATGACATCTGACTACAAGGATCCATCATTAAAAGTATTTACGTTGAATTCAAACCGTAAATTAGCAGAGGAAATTGCAAATCATATTGGGACCCCTTTAGGAAAGTGCAGTGTTTCAACATTTAGTGATGGAGAAGTACAAATTAATATTGAGGAAAGTGTTAGGGGTTGTGATGTATATGTAGTGCAATCCACAAGTTTGCCAGTCAACCAGCATTTGATGGAACTGCTTATCATGATCGATGCATTAAAACGTGCCTCATCTAAATCGATAAACATTGTAATGCCTTACTATGGATACGCACGTCAAGATCGTAAATCACGCTCGAGGGAACCAATAACCGCAAAACTAGTGGCAGATTTATTAGAAACAGCCGGAGCTAACCGAGTTATTACACTTGATTTGCACGCACCACAAATTCAGGGCTTTTTCGATATGCCAATTGACCACTTACAAGGTGTACCAATACTTTCGGATTACTTTGAGGCGAAAGGCTTGGATGACGTCGTAGTAGTTTCTCCAGATCACGGCGGAGTAACGCGCGCACGAAGAATGGCAGACTATCTGAAGGCACCTATTGGTATTATTGATAAAAGAAGGCCACGCCCAAATGTTGCTGAAGTGATGAATATCGTAGGTAACATTGAAGGGAAAACAGCAATTTTAATTGATGATATTATTGATACAGCAGGTACAATCACGCTTGCCGCTGATGCATTAATCGAAAATGGGGCAAAGGAAGTCTATGCTTGTTGTACACACCCTGTTTTATCAGGACCTGCGCTGGAACGCATTGATAACTCACAAATAAAGGAACTTGTTGTTACGAATTCGATTCCGATTTCAAATGAACAGATGAGTGATAAAATCAAATCTTTATCCGTAGCTCCGCTTATTGGTGAAGCGATTATCCGGGTCCATGAATTAAAATCTGTAAGTATCTTATTTGACTAGATATGTATTTTACTTCAAAATAGTTGTTATATCGATTAAAAATGAGATAATAGTATATAATGTATGGATAGAAAATTATACAAGATTAAACAACATAAATAGATGAAACGAAGTTGTTAAAAAATTGGAGGATGATTAGCATGGCAGTAAAATTAAAAGCAATTTTACGTAATGATCTTAAAAATTCAACAACAAAACAATATCGTGAAAGTGGAAATGTTCCAGGTGTTGTTTACGGGAAAGGCAAGGAAACGAAAGCAATTACAGTAAATACGATTGACTTAGTAAAAACAGTTCGTGAAGAAGGAAGAAACGCAATTATCACCCTTGATATTGAAAATGGTGAATCTGCTGATGTAATGCTTCATGATTATCAAATGGATCCCCTTAAAGATGAAGTGATGCATGTTGACTTCTACGTTGTAGACATGTCTGAAGAAATGGATGTTGAGGTACCATTGCGTATAGAAGGAGAAGCAATTGGAACAAAAGAAGGCGGTGTATTACAACAGCCACTATATGTTCTGCAAGTACGTGCTAAACCTAACGACATTCCTGAAGAAATTACTGTTGATGTATCAGAATTAAATATTGGTGACACAATCGCAATTGCTGATTTGCCAAGCTCTGAAAAATATGAGTTTCTTGAAGAAGAAGATACCGCTATTGTTAATGTGTTAGCACCTGATACTGGAAGTGAAGAAGACGAAGATGCAGACGGTGAGAGTGCTGAACCAGAATTAGTGGGTGCAGAGTCCAAAGAGGAAGAACAATAATTTTTCTTCTAACTATATAATTTAGATATGTAGCCCCTCCTTTAAGAACGTTGATCATGTCTATTCTTATTAGGAGGGATTATTGTATTTTTACCTAAATATTATTAAAAAGGACGAATGGAAATGAAGTGTATTGTTGGGCTAGGCAACCCGGGAAAAAAATATCATCATACCAGACATAACATAGGTTTTATGGTAATAGATGAATTGTTATCCCGTCACCATTGGAGTCTAAATAAATCTAAATTTAACGGGAAATATGCGTTAGAACATGATTTAGGTGAAAAAATAATTTTTCTCAAGCCGCAAACATATATGAATCTGTCTGGAGAATGTCTGTATCCATTAATGAAATATTATCATATCGATATCGACGATATTCTTGTGATTTATGATGATTTGGATTTGCCAGTAGGGAAAATCCGCCTGCGGCAAAAAGGCGGACATGGAGGTCATAATGGAATCAGGTCAATCATTGACCATTTAGGAACAAAAGATTTTAAACGAATTCGTATTGGTGTAGGACGACCAACTAATTCGATGCCTATCGTTGATTATGTTCTCAGTACGTTCCCTAAGGCCAAGCAAGAAGACGTACATGAAAGTATTAAGAAATCCGCAGATGCCTGTGAAGCATGGCTGAAAGCCCCTTTTAACGAGGTGATGAATGAATTTAATCATTAGATATATAAGTCTCCTCTAAAAGCAAGATTCACTTTATGTATAAAAAAATGCTTTTCGGATAAACTTTAATGTACCCCATGTTTATTTGAGGAGGTTTTTTATATGTCTATTGTCTATAAGTGTAGACACTGTGGACATGTCATAGGTGAAATAGAGGAACAAATTGTTGATACATCCATGTTAGGGTGGGATAAATTGTCTATTGAGGATAAAAAAGAAATGATTAATTATAATAGTAATGGAGACATTCATATCCATGCTATTTGTGAAAATTGTGAGGATACACTTGGCCAGCATCCACAATATCACGAGTTAGACTTTTTTATACAATAATATACGCAGACAAGCTTTGGTTATTCAACCAAAGCATTTTTGCGCTGTAGCATCTTGCTGCGATTCGTCTACGCTTTTATATATACCATGGGGGTTTAAGAAATGAAAGGGATCAATAATTTTTTGCATTCCACCGAAGATGTCCAATCCATTTTAGGTGGTATTCATAATGGTATGAAAGAGCAGCTTGTTGCTGGTTTATCAGGGTCAGCAAGAAGTTTGCTTATTTCCATTGTTAATGAATCCATTAACAAACCTATTTTACTAGTTACACACCAATTAACTCAGGCACAGCAGCTTTATGATGATTTGTCAGAGTTTATGGAAAATAGCAATGTTTATTTATATCCAGTGAATGAGTTAATCGCTTCAGAAGTTGCTATTGCTAGTCCAGAATTAAAAAGTCAGCGCATTGATGGGCTAACAGAATGGGCAGAAAAGAAATCAGGTATTTTAATAGCCCCAGTAGCAGCCTTAAAACGCATTTTGCCACCGCCTAGTTATTGGGATAAATACCAATTACGCTTCACTCTAGGCGAGGAAATTGACATAGATGCTTATCTATCATCATTAGTTGACATGGGGTATGAACGAGGGTCAATGGTTAATTCTCCGGGTGAATTCAGTATTCGAGGTGGTATTATTGATATTTATCCAGTTACAGAAGAAAACCCAATTCGTATCGAATTATTTGATGAAGAGGTTGACTCTATACGCTATTTTGATGCAGGGACACAACGCTCTTTAGAAAAAATAGAACAAGTCAGGGTTAGACCTGCGACGGAACTTCTATTGAATGAAGAGGATATTTTATCTGGAGCTAATCGTACTGAGCGTGCATTAGCAAGTACGCTAAAAAAGATTAAATCGAAGGAAGCTAAGGAAAAACTAATAAAAGTAATGGAACATGATATAGAACGATTGAAAAACGTAGAGCGCTTTCAAGAAATGTATAAGTATATTGGCTTCCTATATGAGAATCCTGCTAGTTTGTTAGATTATCTGCCATCCAATGGATTAATTATCATGGATGAAATGAGCAGAATCCAAGAAACTGCAACAAATTTAGATAAAGAAGAGGCAGAATGGTATAGCAGTTTGCTAGCATCTAATCAAATGGTGAAAGATAGTACATTTTCTTTTGACTGGCTTACTGTTTGGGGAAAAATAAATCATCCACGTATTTATATGTCTGTGTTTTTGCGACATATTCCAAACACGCAGCCGGAAAATATCATAAATTTTTCTTCAAGAGCGATGCAAGAATTTCATGGACAAATGAACTTATTTAAAAATGAATTAACACGTTGGGAAAAAGGAGATTATTCCGTAGTCGTTTTAGCTCCAAATGCGAAACGTGCGGAAAAAATCCACTCTATCTTTATGGATTATAATATCGAAGCAAGCATTGCAGAGCACTTAGAGTTACCTGTTACAAAGCCAACCATTGCAATTGGTAATATCAATAATGGCATTGAATTGCCGATGCATAAATTAGTTTTAATTACAGAAAATGAATTATTTAAGAAAAAGACGAAGCGCATGCGAAGAAGGCAAAAAATATCCAATGCAGAACGCATTAAAGATTACCAAGAATTAAAAGTTGGGGATTATGTTGTCCATGCAAATCATGGCATTGGAAAGTATGTAGGAATTGAAACGCTAACTGTAAATAAATTGCATAAAGATTATATGCTCATTAAATATTCTGGTGATGACAAACTATTTGTACCGATTGATCAAATTGATCTGGTTCAAAAATTTGTTGGCTCTGAGGGAAAAGAACCGAAACTTTATAAATTAGGCGGTTCAGAATGGACAAAGGTAAAAAGGAAAGTCCAATCTTCTGTAGAAGATATTGCGGATGATCTTATAAAATTATATGCGGAAAGAGAGGCCCAAAAAGGGCATGCCTTTTCAGAGGATACGGAAATGCAACGCGAATTTGAAGCAGCTTTCCCTTATCAGGAAACAGAAGATCAAATACGTTGTATCGAAGAAATAAAAGAGGATATGGAAAGAGAGCGTCCGATGGATCGACTGCTTTGTGGAGATGTGGGCTACGGGAAAACAGAAGTAGCAATTAGAGCAGCATTCAAGGCGGTTGCAGAAGGTAAACAAGTAGCATTATTAGTCCCTACAACTATTCTTGCACAACAGCATTTTGAAACGTTTCGTGAAAGATTCCAAGATCATGCTGTAAATATAGAACTTTTAAGTCGATTTAGAACGAAAAAGCAGCAAAAGGATACGAAGAATGGATTGTCTCGAGGTTTAGTCGATATCGTAATTGGGACGCACCGTCTATTATCCAAAGATATTAAATATCATGATTTAGGCTTGCTTATTGTCGACGAAGAGCAACGTTTTGGTGTAAAACATAAAGAAAAGATAAAACAAATGAAAACAAATGTGGATGTAATTACGCTAACAGCAACACCAATACCTAGGACCTTGCATATGTCAATGTTAGGTGTACGTGATTTATCCGTTATTGAGACTCCTCCGGAAAATCGTTTTCCGATTCAAACTTACGTGCTGGAATATAATCCGATATTTATCAGGGAAGCGATTGAACGGGAGATGGCACGAGGCGGACAAGTGTTTTTCTTATATAATCGGGTAGAAAACATTGATAAAGTTGCAAGGGATATTGGCATGCTTGTTGATAATGCAAGAATTGCGGTTGCCCATGGTCAAATGAACGAGTCAGAACTTGAAAATGTCATGTTTGGATTTTTAGAAGGTGAATATGATGTATTAGTAAGTACAACGATTATTGAAACAGGCGTTGATATTCCCAATGTGAATACACTTATTGTAAATGATGCTGACCGTATGGGCTTAAGTCAGCTTTATCAATTACGAGGGCGTGTTGGACGTTCGAATCGAGTGGCGTATGCGTATTTTACGTATCAAAAAAATAAAGTACTTACAGAGATAGCTGAAAAGCGCCTACAGGCTATAAAGGAATTTACCGAATTGGGATCGGGCTTTAAAATTGCTATGCGAGACTTATCTATTCGCGGGGCAGGAAACCTGCTCGGTTCACAGCAACATGGATTTATTGATTCTGTAGGTTTTGATATGTACTCACAAATGTTAAAAGAGGCTATTGACGCTCGAAGATCTGGTAAAGAAATAGAAGATATAACGCCATTCGAACCAGAGTTAACGTTAGATATCGATGCGTATATACCGGACACCTATATCAAAGATGAAAAACAGAAAATTGACATGTATAAACAGTTTCAAACGATTGCTTCATCGGAAGACATTGATAACTTAAAAGATGAATTAATTGACCGGTTTGGTGATTATCCTATCGAGGTTGATCATTTATTTTCAGTTTCGATCTTAAAAATGTATGCTAAAAAAGAAAGGGTTGAATCTATCCGTGCAAAAAATAAAAAGTGTGAGCTATTGGTAGAGGAAGACCGCAGTCAACAAATTGACGGGTCAAAGCTGTTTGAATTAGCGAACTCTTTCGGGCGTGAAGTTCAGTTAGGCACTGAGAATAATAAATTAAAAATTGTTTTTAGATTTTCAAAAGAAACAGAACATCATCGATTTGAAAGCGTATCAAGTTTCATCAAAAAGTTAGAGAATGTGGATAGAAACGAATAAAAAGGCAATGTATTATGTATAGTTCCCTTCAGATGATTAATACTAAAACCATAATTGGTGTTTTTTACACATGAAGAAAGGAATTAGATATTCTGGTGACATAATGAAATAGCATTTTACAGGTAGATAAGTAAGAGTCAGGTGGGGAAACCTTTAAAAATGTTTGAATCATTTACAGTCCGGTTACATGAAAAAAGAACTCTATAGGAGCCGGAAATACTTAACAGTAAATCACCTTTTAAAATGTGTAAGTACACTAAATATAATCATCATACGAAAGTGAGGCTTCTTAGAAAATGAAAGCAACAGGAATTGTGCGACGAATTGATGATTTAGGCAGAGTTGTCATCCCAAAAGAAATAAGACGTACATTGCGTATTCGTGAAGGGGACCCATTAGAAATTTTTGTTGATCGTGAAGGCGAAGTTATTTTGAAAAAATATTCTCCAATAAATGAATTGAGTCATTTTGCCCAAGAATATGCAGAAGCATTATTTGATTCTGCTACCTACCCGGTACTAATATGTGACCGGGATGAAGTTATCGCATTAGCAGGAGAATCGAAAAAAGATTATTTAAATAAACATATCGGTGTCTTGTTGGAAAAAAGCATTGAAGATCGATCCCTTTTATATGAAACGGAACCAAACACCGTGGAAATTACGGAAGGAAGAGAAGAAGACTTGCGTTCTTATTGCATCAGTCCGATCATAGCTAACGGAGATTCAATTGGCTGTGTGATGATGTTTTCCAAAGAAAAGGAAGCGCTTAGTAAAATTGAACAAAAATTAATTGAAACAGCGTCAAACTTTTTAGCGAAACAAATGGAATAATTACTGTGATTATGAATGAAACGAGTAAGAGTCAGAAATAAACTGATTCTTGCTCGTTTCATTTATGGAAAATCCCCCCTAAACAAGTACGATGATGATATAACAGGAGCAATCATTCCCATTAACGGAGGTGAAGACAAAAACAAAGACATTAAGCATCTAGCTTTACGGGAATGCGATTGTCCAAAATGCAATATACATCATGGTCGAGACATGAACGCAAGTACAAACCTTCATAATGAAGTGACACGATAAACGCAAGAACTGCGGAGATAGCCTAATCAAAACTTTCGGTTATGAAGGTGTTCTTAGGAATCTCCCACTTTAATCAGACCGCAAGTCGATAAGTAGCGAGAGGTTTAAAGGCTTCTATGTTATACTTAATGAAAAATTTTAATTAAATGAGAAGGCGTTACAATGAATAAAGGCGAGACAGATAAGCTTGTTAAAGGTGCTTTCCTATTAACATTAGCAGGATTGATTAGTAAGATATTAAGTGCAGGTTACCGAATCCCATTACAAAATCTAACAGGGGACCTCGGCTTTTATATTTATCAACAAGTTTATCCATTACTTGGAATAGCTATCGTGTTGGCATTATATGGTTTTCCCTCTGCTATTTCTAGATCGCTGGTACACCTAAAATCAGAAGGGAAAGAAATTTCATTAGCAAACTTTTATTGGCCTGTTTTTCTTATCTTATTAGGGATAAACGGTGTTCTATTTCTTTTGATATATTGTAATGCATCCACGATAGCAAATTGGGCAGGTGATATTCAATTAGAGAAGACATATCAGAATGCAGCTTTTTTATTCCTCTTTATTCCTTTTTTAGCATTGCTTCGTGGTGCTTTTCAAGGAAATAATGATATGAAACCTACAGCCTATTCGCAAGTGGGAGAACAACTTACACGAGTTTTTCTTATTATTTTAGCTGCTATTTTAGTTGTTCTGCATGATCTGGATATCTATTACATAGGTGAATTCGCCGGAATTGCTTCCATAGGTGGATTTCTTACAGCCATTTTTCTTCTTTTGTTCTTTTTTGGCAGAAATAAACCAAGCTTAGGAACTAGAGTTGAAACTCCATGGAAGCACTATTTTAAAACTGTTTTTATCTTTGGGATTGTTGCAGCATTAAACCATATGATTTTATTAGTTATCCAGTTTGCGGACGCATTTACATTAGTACCGAATTTATTAAGTCATGGCCTATCGAAGCTTGATGCTATGAAAGACAAAGGGGTATTTGACCGCGGACAACCATTAATTCAACTAGGAACTGTACTTGGTTCTTCCTTTGCTCTTGCCCTGATACCGAATATAAGCAAACAAAACATGGAAAAAAACCCAGCTGCATTTTACCGATCTATTCAGGGTGCCTTGGCGTTTAGCTTCTATTTAGCAGCTGGAGCAACTCTTGGATTGATAATGATATTTCCAGAAGTAAATGTATTATTATATGAAAATGACAGCGGAACAAAGACGTTACAAATTTTAGTTATGTCCATCTTGCTATGTTCAATTGTTATTACAGCTACTTCTATTTTACAGGGTTTAGGGTATATGAAGCGGACAGCTGGATTTATTGTAGTGGCTGTTTTGGTAAAGTGGATCGCTAATGACACCTTGGTACCGCTGTGGGGTATTACAGGCAGTGCACTTGCGACTGTTTTTAGTCTATGTGTTTTAGGTATTGCGGCTGTTTTTGAATTAAAAAGAAAATTGCCGAATCTGGAGTTTTTTGGAAATATAAATTGGAGTGCCTTTTTAAAAGCAAGTATCGGAATGATTTTATATATTATTGTTATGGATTATTTTTTTGCAAGTAATGCTCTTTTCTCTCGAATCCGCTTACTGATCTATGTTGTATTTATCTCTATAACCGGAGGAGTTCTATACATTATTCTATTATTGCGGTGCAGAGCATTTTCCAAAGAGGAGCTTTCCATGCTTCCTTATCCATTATTTTTTATTCGATTGCATAAGGAGAGAAAGTGAATGATGAATAAAATAGAGGTTATCGGCTTGGGGGCGGGCGATATAAATCAATTGCCGCTGGGCATTTATAAAAAATTAATAGGGACAGAAAATCGTATTTTTATTCGGACGATGAGCCACCCTGTTGTTCAGGCTTTACAAGAGGAAGGCGTTCTTTTTGAATCATTTGATAAGGAATATGAAAATGAAATGCAATTTTCAACTGTGTATGAAAGTATTGTAGGAAGATTAGTTGAAGCAGCTAAGGAAAAGCAGGTTATATATGCTGTTCCTGGACATCCGATGCTTGCTGAGAAAACTGTACAGCTTTTGTTAAAAAGAAAAGATGTATCGGTATATATAGCAGGCGGACAAAGTTATCTAGATGCACTTTTTACAGCATTACGAATTGACCCTATCGATGGCTTTCAATTTGTTGATGGGACCTTCTTTGAAAGAAGTCAGCTAGATTATCGTCAGCCTATTGTTTTTTGTCAGGTATATGACCGTTTTATTGCATCTGAGGTGAAGTTAGCTTTACTAGAGGATCTGCCGCCAGATTATCAAGTTACCATTGTCGAAGCGGCAGGAACTGAATCAGAGAAATTAACAACGCTGCCACTAGAAGAACTTGACCGCTCACTAGAGGTGAGTAATTTAGTGAGTGTATATGTACCGCCAGCCCCCGATAGTATGTTAAACCATACTTTCGCTCGGTTAAAAGAAATAATAGCAACACTGCGTTTACCAGAAGGGTGCCCATGGGACCGCAAACAAACACATGAAAGCTTGCGTGAATATGCCATTGAAGAGGTATATGAACTCATTGATGCTATCGATGAGCAAGATGACGAGGGGATAGTAGAAGAATTAGGAGATGTGCTGCTGCAAGTGATGCTTCATAGTCAGATTGGAGAAGATGACGGATACTTTACCATCTACGATGTCATTAAAGCAATTTCCGACAAGATGATTCATCGTCACCCACATGTTTTCGCTGATACTACTGCCGATACGGTTGATCAAGTGTATAAAAATTGGGATTTACTAAAACAAGAAGAAAAGGGTGAACAAAGAAAATTAATATTGGATGGTGTACCAAAAAGTCTTTCATCTTTGGCAAGAGCGTACAAATTGCAGAAAAAGGCAGCTAAAGTAGGGTTTGATTGGACAGATGTAAATGATATTTGGGCTAAGTTGAATGAAGAGATACAAGAAGTCAATGAAGCAATTCAAGTGGAAAATAGAGATGAAATAGAGAAAGAATTGGGTGATATTTTATTTGTACTGGCCAATCTATCTAGGTATTATAAAATTAACCCCGAAGTAGCATTAAACCGGACAAATCAAAAGTTTATTTATCGCTTTTCGTATATGGAACAACAATTAAGAGAACAAGGAGAAGCCATAGATCAAGCCACATTAGAAGAGATGGATTATTACTGGGATCAAGCTAAGAGAAGGGAATGAATTCATTGCGATTAGATAAATTTTTAAAAATATCCCGCTTAATTAAAAGACGCACGTTAGCGAAAGAAGTCGCTGACCAGGGACGAATAACGATAAATGGCAATCGGGCAAAAGCGTCATCCGTTGTATCTGTGGGGGATGAATTAATCATTCAATTTGGTCAAAAGCGATTGACACTTGAAATTACCATGTTAAAAGAAACAGTTAAAAAAAATGAGGCAGAGATGATGTATAAAATAATCAGGGAAGAAGAAAAAACGTTGGAATAAACAATCCCATCATTTAAAAAGTAATGTTCTAACCTTGTCCAACCTTTCATAAAGTATAATAAGGAGGGCGAGGGCAATGAATTATTACGAAAGAGAAAATGTTACACGTGTGCAAAAAGATCATTATTTGAAGATTAATAACCGCAAGGAGCTGGAAATTAGCGGTGTTAAAGAAGTAGACAGTTTTGATAATGAGGAATTTTTACTGGAAACCGTAATGGGTTATTTAGTTGTACGGGGGCAAAATCTACAATTGAAAAACCTGGATGTAGGCGATGGTTTAGTCTCCATTAAAGGAAAAATATATGAACTATCCTATGTTGATGAACAGCATCAGGAGAAAGCTAAAGGATTCTTTAGCAAGCTATTTAAATGACACTTGATACACAATTCATGACAATGATTTTTATGATTGTAGGTGGATTTTACTTAGGGATAGCAAGAGATACGTTTCGTCGCTTTTCTCCATACTGGAAGAAAAAAACATGGCTCACTTATGTATTGGAGAGCAGTTTTTGGCTGACGCAAACATTCCTATTATTTTATGTTTTATTTAAGGTGAACGGCGGGGAACTGAGGGTTTATGTATTTCTTGCATGTTTATTAGGATATTCCATGTACAAGGTCATGGCAGCCAATCTATACCAAAAGGCATTGGAAAAGATAATTAGCATGTTGAGAGCTATATGCCGCTTTTTTGCAAGAACTGTACAAGCATTGCTAATTACACCGCTGCGCTGGATTGTTAGGATGGTTATAACACTATTTTTAACACTGATGCAGCTGATATTATCCATCATCTTTTTTTTATTTAAAGTTATATATACGCCAATCAAGTGGATTTTTCAATTGATCTATCGCTTACTTCCAAAAAAAATGCAAAAAATATTGCACAAAACAGCAGGATTTTATAGTATAATAAAGAATATATATATAAAATTGGAGAAGTATATTCCGTTTAAGAGGAGGTAGTGGCCTAATGCCAAAGAAGAATGTTACAAGATTAGACTCGAACTATATGCAGCAATATGATGCTTATATGGAAAGAAAACAGAGAAAGAAGCAACGCTTAATCCGCCGTCTTGTACTATTTTCTATCATAACTGTTATTGCTATAGGGAGCATGGCTACCTTCCATATTAAACAGCGTGTACTTCAGGCGGAGAAAAGTGAAGAATATCATCACATGGAAGAAAAACTAGCATCCTTAGAACAAAAAGAAAAAAATTATAAAGAAGAAATTGAATTGCTAAATGATGAAGAGTACGTTCTGGAAATAGCACGAACGAACTATTTTTTCTCTAAAAAGGGAGAATTAATCTTTAAGATCCCTGATGAGGAGCCATCCTATTGACACCCTTTTATAAGCTTATGTATACTATAGAATAGTGGGACTATATTTTGAGCCTTAGAATATATTTGAATTCTAAAGCTTAATAATATATAGAATATGGCAAAGGCCATGTCTTTCAAAAATTTTAAGGAGGAGCATTTTTTTTATGTCAATCGAAGTAGGCAGCAAGCTGCAGGGAAAGGTAACTGGTATCACAAATTTTGGGGCGTTTGTCGAGCTTGGAGACAAAAAAACTGGACTTGTCCACATTAGTGAGGTTGCCGATAATTATGTTAAGGACATTAATGAGCACTTAAGCATTGGAGATGAAATTAAGGTTAAAGTCATTAATGTTGAAAAGGACGGTAAAATTGGTTTATCTATTAAGAAAGCAAAAGATAAACCAGTACGTCAAAAAAGTGCTCGTGAACGCACTGAAAATTTTGAAGCGAAGATGAATCGTTTTCTTAAAGATTCTGAAGACCGTTTAGCCTCTTTAAAGAAGCACACGGAATCCAGACGCGGAGGTCGAGGTGCTAAAAGAGGATAGCAATTGCTGTCTATAAGGATGCTCTATTATAAATCATAAACCAAAGAAAGCAGATATCACCAATTTTACGTGATATCTGCTTTCTTTTTTATCGAATCAAAAAAACTGCCTGAAGGAAGCAGTTTTTTAATATGCAAGCAAATGATGGAAATAGCGGCGGAGGGGATCGAACCCACGACCTTACGGGTATGAACCGTACGCTCTCGCCAGCTGAGCTACGCCGCCAAAATTGAACACAAAAGATATCATACATGAGAAATTCATTTGTGTCAAGAACAAAGAAAAATTTGATAGAGAAAGTATAAAAGCTTCGACATATTTCCGGGGAAATAATTCTATCTTCGTGAAAACTTTAGATTAATCATGTCTGTGATCTAAACAACGTAGACATAACGAAGCAGAAACCATTCATTTATGTTGAATGGTGCGTGTCTCTTAGAAAGAAGTCGAACGATTTTTCTATCACGCTTACTTGTTTTGACAAAAAAAGAATAGAGTTTGTGATTTAATATATGCAAGAGGAGGGCTTTATATGATGGATTCAATTCCTAGAATGGAAACAAAGACATTTGAAGTAAAAAATAATTATTTAAGTAAGTTGTGGAGGAAAATCCCCGCTAACTTTAAATCTATTATGCTTGAGAGAGGGTGGCTGTTTTACATTGTAGGATTTCTCTTAGGAAGAGCTATCATATTATCCGTTGTATCACCCTTTGCAGTTGCCTTTTTAGCAACAATGTGGTTTGTGCATAGAGAGAAGTCTGCAAAGGTAATGCTTGCGGTGCTTGCAGGTGCACTTAGCTACAGTATGACACATGGCGTGTTCATATTGTTGGCAATGTTTGTTTTTATATTTTTAGCAGCGATGTTCAAAAATGCAAAAAACGTACAGATAAAAATTCCGTTTATCGTTTTTATATCTACCGCTGCACCGCGTTTATTTCTATATTCTATTTCCGATAAACTTACCTCCTACGAATGGCTGTTACTAGCCGTAGAAGGTGTCTTGGGATGTGTTCTAGTATTAATATTTATGCAAAGTATCCCTTTAATATCACCAAAAAGGTATAAACCTACATTAAAAAATGAAGAAATTGTTTGTATGATTATTTTAATCGCTTCTATATTAACAGGAACGATTGGCTGGGAAATTTATGGGGCATCGTTGGAACAAATTTTTTCACGTTATTTTGTACTGATACTTAGCTTTGTCGGCGGAGCTGCAATAGGTTCTACAGTTGGGGTTGTGGCAGGATTAATTCTATCATTAGCAAATGTAGCAAATTTATATCAAATGAGCCTGCTTGCTTTTTCAGGATTATTGGGTGGCCTTCTAAAAGAAGGAAAAAAGGCTGGTGTCAGTGTTGGTTTATTGGTCGGGACATTTTTAATTGGTATTTACGGGGAAACATCAGCGATCGGTTCTTCATTCATCGAATCTTCCATAGCCATTATTTTTTTCTTTTTAACACCAGCAAGCTGGATTAAGAAACTTTCCAGGTATATTCCTGGAACAGAGGAATACTCAAATGAACAAGAACAGTATTTGCAAAAAGTCCGCAATGTAACTGCTAAACGGGTAGAACAGTTTTCGAATGTATTTGAAGCTTTATCAAAAAGTTTTACGACATCGGAGGAAAATTTACTTGAAGAACAAAATGTGCAGCGGGAAACCGATTACTTCTTAAGTCAGGTAACGGAAAAAACCTGTCAAACCTGTTTTATGAAAGATCGCTGTTGGCAAAAGCAATTTGATAAAACATACGCAATTATGGAAGATTTGAAAAATGATATTGCCGATGGGCATGAACCGAATCGGAAGTTAGTTCACAAGTTTGAAAATCACTGTGTAAAATCAAAAAAGGTTATCGATACGGTAAAGGAGGAAATGTCCTTTTTTGAGGCGAATCAAAAATTAAAAAAACAAGTAAAGGAGAGTAAAAGACTAGTCGCAGATCAACTGCAAGGTGTATCAGAGGTGATGGAGGATTTTTCTAAAGAAATTTTAAAAGAAAGGAAGCACCATGAACAACAAGAGGTACAAATTATAAATGCATTAAAGAAAATGGGAATAGAGCTAGAAAAATTGGATGTTTTCCAACTAGAAAAGGGGAATGTGGATATTGAAATGACCGTATCCTTTTATAATTATCATGGAGAGGCTTCCAAATTAATTGCTCCGGTACTATCTGATATATTAAATGAAATGATTATCGTAAAAGAAGAAGAAATTTCGCCTTTTCCTAATGGGTACTGTTTCCTTGCCTTTGGTTCTGCAAAGGAATTTGTTATTGAAACTGGGGTTGCAAATGCGGCTAAGGGAGGTGGATTAATCTCCGGGGATAGCTACACAACGATAGAGATTGGTGCGGGTAAGTATGCAATGGCAATTAGTGATGGTATGGGGAATGGGGAACGAGCAAATGAAGAAAGTGGTGAGACACTACGGTTATTACAACAAATTTTACAGACAGGTATCCCAGAACAAGTAGCTATCAAATCGATAAATTCGATTTTATCTTTACGAACAACTGATGAAATGTTTGCCACGCTAGATCTTGCTGTAATTAACCTGCACAATGCTTTTGTTAGATTTCTGAAAATTGGTTCGACACCTAGTTTTATTAAACGGGGGGATAAAATATTAAATATAGAAGCCAGTAACTTACCGATGGGGATTATTCAGGAATTTGATGTAGATATAGTGAATGATCAATTAAAGGCAGAGGATCTATTAATTATGATGAGTGATGGAATTTTTGAAGGTCCAAAAAACATTCAAAATATGGATATGTGGATAAAGAGGAAAGTTCGCGAAATGAAAACCGACGATCCTCAAGAAGTAGCTGATTTGCTATTGGAAGAAGTAATACGTACAAGATCAGGTGAAATCGGGGATGATATGACGGTGCTTGTAGCCAAAATTGTTAAAAATACACCAAAGTGGTCCTCCATTCCGTTTTACGGAGAAGAGGCAAAATAAGTTTGTGGCTGATATTCCATAGCTAGGTTAGGTGAATATCAGTCTTTTTGCCTGTTCACTCCCTTCTTCCTCAACCGCTGATTTGTATTTTCCACAGTTAATAGATCGATAATAAATGCCAAACCTCCTCCTCCTTTCTATGTATAAATTCTTCCCTTTTTGTCGATGATGGTGATGGAATAGTTGGGAGGTTTTTGGCGTGAAAAAAGGGACATTGAAACAGATATTGTTGGTAACAGATGGGTGCTCCAATAAAGGGGAAGATCCCGTTGCAACAGCAGCTTTAGCTCACCAGCAAGGAATTGCAGTAAACGTTATTGGTATTTTAGATGATGATCAAACAGAAGATCCAGAAGGATTACAAGAAGTAGAAGATGTTGCATTGTCTGGGGGCGGGGTAAGCCAGATTGTCTATCAGGAATCTTTGGCACAAACAGTTCAAATGGTAACCAAACAAGCAATGACACAAACATTGCAAGGGTTTGTGAATAATGAGTTAAAGCAAATTTTAGGCCCGAAACAAACACTTGAAGATTTGGATCCTGAAAAACGTGGAGAAGTTATGGAAGTTGTTGAGGATATGGGTGAAACATGTGATCTCGAGGTATTAGTATTAGTAGATACAAGTGCAAGTATGTATGATAAAATTGAAACAGTAAAAGAAGCATTAATTGATCTTTCTCTTAGCTTAAACGCAAGAATTGGCAGAAATCGATTTAGTATTTTTAGTTTTCCGGGCAGACGCAAGGACGTTGAACTTGTATTTGATTGGTCACCTAGGCTAGATGAAATTTCATCTGTTTTCCCGAAATTGACCAGTGGCGGAATAACACCAACAGGGCCAGCGATACGAGAGGCAATGTACCAATTTGGCAAGAAAGGCTTGCTAAGGAGCTTGAGAGATGAGAAATCAGGCATGGAAGAAGCATAATATTGATATTAGACCAGGAACCGTTATTCAAGGGAAATGGCATAAAAATAGCTATTTAATAAAAAAGAAGCTTGGACAAGGTGCCATTGGTACAGTATATTTGTGTGAAACAAATGGAAAACAAGCAGCATTAAAAATAAGTGAACAAGGTACATCTATGACGGTTGAGGTCAATGTACTAAAAGCGTTAAAAAAGGTCCAAGGAAATCGCCTTGGGCCTTATTTGCTTGATGTAGACGACTGGCAAATAACAAAACACAGAAAATATTCTTTTTACGTTATGGAATATTTACAAGGAGAAAGTTTGCCTTCCTTTATTAAGAAAAACGGAATGGAATGGATCGGTGTCTTCATCCTACAATTACTGGAAGATCTAGAGAACCTCCATCAATCCGGGTGGGTTTTTGGTGATTTAAAATTGGATAACCTACTTGTTGTCGCTTCACCACCAAGCGTACGATGGGTGGATGTTGGTGGAACAACACAAATGGGGAGAGCAATTAAGGAATACACAGAGTTTTATGATAGAGGATATTGGGGTATAGGTTCAAGACGCGCTGAACCGAGCTATGATTTGTTCGCTCTTGTTATGGTTTTGCTGGAAGTGTTTTACCCTGATCGATTTTCCAAGTCTCCAAATCCAGAGCAAACCCTTTTCAAAAAAATAAATGGTGTTAAAGCACTTAGACCGTACAACTCAAGTCTAAAAAAGGCGATTTTAGGAAAGTATCAATCGAGTCGTGAAATGAAACGCGATATAACGCAAATATTGTCTAGCAGACAGAAAAGAAGGAGACCTAAAAGAGATAAGAATCAAGTAAACATATTGCCGTTCCTTATCGAATTGGGTGGGATATTATTACTTGCATTAAGTTATTACTTTTCATCTTTGCTATTTTAGTTTATATTTAAATTCTTTTATTAGAAGATGTAAAATAGGATATGATAGAATGAAGAGATAACTTAGTGGGGATGAATTCATACGATGCAAAATAAAATTATCACTTTTATGAAACAACATCATTTAATGAAGAAAAATAGCACGGTTTTAGTAGGCGTGTCTGGAGGACCTGATTCCATGGCACTACTTCATTTTTTATGTTCCATACGCCAGGAATGGCATCTTGAATTAGTTGCTCTTTCTATTGACCATCAATTACGGGGGGAGGAAGCAAAAGAGGATCTCGACTATGTACAGAAAAAGTGTGAACAGTGGGGTGTCAAATTTGTAGGAACTTCTCTAAATGTACCAGCTTACATGCAAGAGAGACAAATTGGAACCCAAGTTGCCGCTAGAGAATTACGATATCAGTTTTTTGAAAAACAAATGGATCTATTCAAAGCTGACTATTTAGCTCTTGGGCATCACGGAGATGATCAAATTGAGACACTGTTGATGCGTCTAGTGCGCTCAGCCACTTCAAGTGCATTTTCAGGTATTCCGGTTAAACGGAATTTTGCCTCTGGATTGATTATTCGTCCATTCCTATGTGTGACTAAAGCAGCTATAGAGGCATATTGTGATCACAATAAAATCATCCCGCAAATTGATCCGACTAATTATGAAACAAATTACACGAGAAATTATTTTCGAAAATATGTACTTCCGTTATTAAAAACTCAAAATAATAATATACACACAACAATACAGCAATTAAGCGAGTCGTTGCAAGAGGATGAGACCTTTTTACAAGATGCTGCAACTAATATGTTTAACCATGTCTGTGAGTGGACTGAGGATGGCGAAGGAATTTCGTTCGAAATTGATTTATTTAAATCGTACCCACATGCTTTACAAAGACGAGCCTATCATCTAATATTAAACTATCTATACGATAAAAAGCCTGGAAATTTATCTTATGTTCATGAGTCTCATTTTTTTGCTTTATTAGAAAATGAGAAAGGGAATTCTCAAATCGATTTTCCATCTAATTTGAAACTGGAAAAATCCTATCATAAACTAATTATTTACTTTAAAGATCAAGAATCCCAGACTTCCTCCATTAAAAAAACAATAAACCTGCCCGGAAAAGTAAATTTACAGAACGGATCAAAGATTATTGCTTCGTATACGAATATACTACCTGAAAAGCAAGATGAAAACATCTACATATGCGCCGCTGACAGGATTACTTTACCTTTACATATAAGAACGCGCCGGGCTGGTGATAGAATGAGTTGGAAAGGATTAAAGGGAAGCAAAAAAGTAAAAGATATTTTTATCGATGCGAAGATACCACGAATAAAAAGAGAGAAGTGGCCTTTAATCACCGATAATAAGGGAGAAATATTATGGCTTGTTGGTTTAAAGAAAGGAGAGCCAAAGCTAAAAACAGAAGAGGGTTCCTCGTATATTCAATTAAATTACCAAAAAGGCAACATGTAGGAGGACAAAAATGCATAACGATATTAAAGAAATACTAATATCTAAAGAGGCGATTGAAGCAAAATGTAAAGAAATTGGCCGTCAGCTCACGAAAGAATATGATGGGAAGTTTCCGCTTGCAATTGGTGTTTTAAAAGGAGCTATGCCTTTCATGGCAGACTTGTTGCGTTACATAGAAACAAATTTAGAAATGGATTTTATGGATGTTACAAGCTATGGAGATGCTATGCAGTCTTCAGGAGAAGTAAAGATAGTAAAAGACCTTAATACGAAAGTAGAAGGTCGTGACTTACTGATTATTGAAGATATTATTGACAGTGGCTTAACACTAAAATATTTAGTGGATCTGTTTAAATACCGAAAAGCTAATTCAGTAAAAATTGTTACACTGCTCGATAAACCTTCCGGAAGATCAGCGGCTATTAAGGCTGATCTTATAGGATTTGAAGTACCTAATGAATTTGTAGTTGGATATGGTCTCGATTATCAAGAGAAATATCGAAACTTACCATATATCGGTGTGTTGAAACCAAAAATATATGGTGGGGAAGAAATATAAAAATAGGGTGCTTTAGAGGAATTAGAAAATAAGATTTTTATGAGGGAAATTAGTTGTATTAGAACTTTTTCCTATGGTACCATTTAATATAGTTTTTCCCGCTTGGGAGGAGGAAAGAAATGAAACGTATATTTGGTAATACAGTCATTTTTGCCCTAATATTCTTAGTTCTTATCGGACTTATTGGATTATTCAAAGGACAAAATAATGAGGCTGAAGAATTTAATGTACAAGAATTTATGCAAGCTTTAAATAATGGCGAAATCAAAGAAATGACGATGCAGCCAGCTAATAAAATTATGCGAGTTACCGGGGTCTTAGAAAAAGATAGTCAAGAATTTATTGCTCAGGTTCCGGATAACACCGATATTATTGCTACAATTACTGATCAAGCAACAGAACAAAGTGTTTTAAAAGTTAAGGAAGAAGAACAACCAAGCGGATTTGTAACTTTTCTAACAACGATGATTCCATTTCTCATCATCGGATTGTTTATCTTCTTTATGCTTAGTCGGGCCCAAGGTGGCGGCGGTGGAGGCCGCGTCATGAACTTTGGGAAAAGCAAAGCAAAAATGTATAGTGAGGATAAAAAGAAAGTTCGTTTTAAAGATGTAGCTGGAGCTGATGAGGAAAAGCAAGAACTTGTAGAAGTTGTTGACTTTTTGAAGGACCCTCGTAAATTTTCATCAGTTGGTGCTCGTATTCCAAAAGGGGTACTCTTAGTTGGGCCTCCGGGAACAGGTAAAACGCTACTTGCTCAAGCAGTAGCAGGTGAAGCAGGTAAACCATTCTTTTCTATAAGTGGTTCTGACTTTGTAGAAATGTTTGTTGGGGTAGGTGCATCTCGTGTACGAGATCTATTTGAAAATGCAAAGAAAAATGCACCTTGTATCATATTTATAGATGAGATAGATGCAGTTGGAAGACAGCGTGGCGCGGGCCTCGGTGGAGGACACGATGAACGTGAGCAAACGCTGAACCAACTTCTCGTTGAAATGGATGGATTTGGCGTCAATGAAGGAATCATTATTATCGCTGCAACAAACCGTCCTGATATTCTAGACCCAGCACTGTTGCGTCCAGGCCGTTTTGACCGTCAAATTACAGTTGATCGTCCAGATGTTAAAGGGCGTGAAGCAGTTTTACATGTCCATGCCAGAAATAAACCGCTGGACAATACAGTGGATATAAAAACAATTGCTATGCGTACTCCTGGTTTCTCGGGAGCTGACTTAGAAAACTTATTAAACGAAGCGGCATTAGTAGCAGCCCGGCATGATAAGAAAACGATTGATATGCTTGATGTCGATGAGGCAATTGACCGTGTAATTGCTGGTCCTGCCAAGAAAAGCAGGGTTATCTCAGAAAAAGAGCGGAATATTGTTGCATACCATGAAAGTGGACACACGATTATTGGTATGGTACTTGATGATGCAGATACTGTGCATAAGGTAACAATTGTACCGCGGGGGCAAGCAGGCGGATATGCTGTTATGCTACCGAAAGAAGATCGTTATTTTATGACAAAACCAGAGCTATTTGATAAAATAACTGGCCTTTTAGGTGGGCGAGTGGCAGAAGAAATCATTTTTGGCGAAGTAAGTACTGGTGCTTCAAATGACTTCCAGCGAGCCACAGGAATTGCCCATAAAATGATTACAGAGTATGGTATGAGTGAAAAAATAGGTCCGCTTCAATTTAGCAGTGGCGGTGGCCAGGTTTTCTTAGGCAAGGATATTCAGAATGAGCAAACATATAGTGATGCAATCGCTCATGAGATTGATAAAGAAATGCAAAACTTTATCAACTACTGCTATGATCGAGCTAAAAAGATTCTTACAGAAAATAAAGATAAGTTAGAGCTCGTGGCTCAAACGCTACTTAAAATAGAAACATTAGATGCAAAACAAATTAGATCGCTTTTTGAAGATGGTGTACTTCCTGAGCCTGAAGTGGACGCGGAAGCAAATGAAAATAGTGATGTTAAAGTAAACATCCAACGCAAAGATAAAGACCAGATTACACCTGAGTCTTATGAAGAAGCAAAGGCAAAAGCAAAGGCTAAACAATCTGAGGCTCAAGAATATAAGAAAGATGAGAACAAAATCTCTTCTGATGAGCAAGAATCAACTGAAAAATCCGATAAGGATGATAACCATAAGGAAGAGTAATGAAGATTTCTCTATTTAGTTAAAACCCCGAGCAGTGGAATGAAAATAAAAAATCCACTAATCGGGGTTTTTATCGTTTTAGGCGAGAAGACTCCATCTTAGGGTGAAGTAGGGTGTAGATGAATCACCTTTTGGACAAGGGATAGCTTTAGCTATCTCCATTGTCCGATTCAAACAATTTTAATTTTTCCCTTCCAACAAGTATGATTATGGTATCTATCGAAACAAAAAATAAGAAATGCTAATTATCAAAACAATTGGGCGTATTCGGTTCGTGTTTCACCACTTCTTTTCAAGAAACAGAAGTGCACGAATTATCCAAAACAGATTCAGTGAGTAGTTCAAACGTAAGGCTATAATTACATAAGATGTGTTTTAATAATTCTATACTAAAAAAATATATGGTATATTTGTAAGAAAGAATTTATATTTCATTGGAAGGTTTGGTTAATAATGTTGTTTGTTCTCGATGTAGGCAATACAAATACAGTTTTAGGTGTATTTGAAAAGGATCAATTAAAACATGAATGGCGGATAAAAACCGACCGTTATAAAACAGAAGATGAATTCGGTATACTAATAAAATCTTTATTTGAATATAAGGGTATTTCCTTTTCGGAAATTACAGGAATCATTATTTCCTCGGTTGTCCCTCCTATTATGATTGCATTAGAAAGAATGTGCAAAATCTATTTTGATCAAAAGCCGCTCATTATAGGAGAGGAAAATGTTCATACCCACTTAAAAGTTTCCTACCCAAATCCAAAAGAAATTGGATCAGATCGTGTTGTGAATGCAGTTGCTGCAATAGCAACTTACGATACTCCACTTGTAATAATTGATTTTGGTACTGCAACAACTTATTGTTATATCAATGAGCATCAGGAATATACTGGAGGTTTGATTACCCCAGGGATTAGCATTTCAATGGAAGCGCTGTATAGCAAGGCTTCCAAACTGCCAAAAATCGAATTACAGCCACCGGAGAATATCATTGGCTCTTCTACAGTTGAAGCAATGCAATCAGGAGTTTTTTATGGGTATATAGCTCAAGTGGATGGCATTGTCATGCGAATAAAAAGGCAAATGACACATGAACCAACCGTAATTGCTACCGGAGGATTAGCTTCTTTGATCGGGGAAGCATCTGAGACAATCGATTATGTGGATACGCACTTAACGCTAAAAGGATTAAATTTAATTTATCAAAAGAACTTCATAAAGTAATTAGAATTAGGTCATTATAAAATAAGGTGAATGATTATTTTTCTCTTATTTTAAACAAGATTGTAAAGGAGAATTCAAATACCTATGAAAGATTATTTAATTAAAGCTACTACCTATGAGGGAATGGTACGAGCTTATGCTACTACGACAACAAATACAGTTGCAAAAGCACAAAAAAGGCACGACTCATGGGCTACGGCTTCAGCCGCATTAGGTAGAACGATAACCATTACTGCGATGATGGGTGCAATGTATAAGGGGGATGATTCACTGAGTGTGAAAGTAGAAGGAAATGGGCCCTTAGGTGTGATTGTGACAGATGGTAATGCAAAAGGAGAGGTTCGTGGCTATGTAGCAAATCCTCATGTTGACTTCGAATTGAATAACCATGGGAAACTTGACGTCGCTCGTGCAGTAGGCATAGAGGGGAATATAAGTGTTGTAAAAGATCTTGGGCTAAAAGATTATTTTACGGGACATGTTCCTATTATTTCAGGAGAAATTAGTGAGGATTTCACGTATTACTTCGCAAATTCTGAGCAAATACCTACAGCAGTTGGTGCAGGTGTTTTAGTTAACCCGGATCATTCCATTTTATCTGCGGGAGGATTTATTATCCAAGTGATGCCAGGTGCCGATGAAGAATTAATTACCCGGTTGGAAGACCAGATTCAGACATTTCCATCCATATCGAAGTTGATTAGAGAAGGGAACTCACCGGAGCAAATATTAGAACATTTATTTGGAAAAGAGGAAGTAAAGGTGCATGAGCAAATGCCAATTACATTCCGCTGTAAGTGCTCTAAAGAACGGATTGAACGAGCGATCAAGGGTCTTGGAAATGAAGAAATTCAAGCGATGATTGACGAAGATCATGGTGCAGAAGCAACTTGTCATTTTTGTAATAAAAAGTATTATCTTACCGAGGATGAGCTAGTAAATTTAAAACAATAAACCAACCGTTAGTGAAAGGAAGTAATTCATGTCAAGAAGGCTGTTATTGGGTATTGTTGTGGTACTGCTGATCACCAATATTGCTACATTCTTAATTTGGAAAACAGATGAAAAAATAGTAATAGATACTGGCGGAGAAGAAAAAGAGATAAATAGCAATAAACCGGTGGCCATCATTGATGGGGCAAAAATATCATATGATGATTGGGTGTCTTCTTTAAGAAGAGATTATGGAGAAAAACATTTAAAAACGCTGATCGACCAAAAGCTTGTGAAGCAATTGGCGGAACAAGAGAATATACATGTACATGAAAAAGTAATTGACCGGGAAATTGCATTGCTTACGACGATGCAGGGAATAATGACAAAAGAGGAAACAGCACGCATGGAAGAAAAATGGCGAGAGTCTATCTTGCATCGTTACCAATTAGAGGCCCTATTAACAGAAGGCATAGATATTTCAGCAGGCGAAATACAAAAGTATTATGAACAATACCATAAGCAATACGATTTTCAGGCTTCTCGGCAGTATTCCCACATCGTTGTGGAAGATAAGAAAACTGTTGAAAAAATTATGGATGAGCTTGATCAAGGCGCATCATTTCGGTTACTAGCTAAAGAATACTCAATTGATGGGGACACCAAAAAAGAGGGCGGGTATCTCGGGTTTTTTACAAATAAAAGCTCCTTTGTTCCAAGTAAGTATAATGAAAAGGCAGCTAAAATGGAGGAGAGAACATACAGTAAACCATTTAAAACAACAGATGGATTCGTAATTCTTTATCTTCATCGAAATTTACCGTCCATCACATTTTCTTATGATGAAATAAAGCCATACATAAAGAGGGAGCTCGCATTAGATAAGCTAGATCAACCACTTACAGCAAGTCCTTTATGGAAAAAGGCAGATATAAACTGGATATTTGAAGAATAATTTGATATAAGTACATTTAACCATCCGCCTATTTTATTCATTTTTGTTGACAAAATAACGCAAAGACCGTAAATTATAAATAAATCCTATGCACTTAGTAGGAATTTGGAGGTTATATTAATGAGAGTTGCTAAAAACATTACGGATTTAATTGGCGAAACTCCTATTGTAAAATTAAATAGAGCTGCTGATGAAGACAGTGCAGAAGTCTATTTGAAATTAGAATTTATGAATCCTGGAAGTTCTGTTAAAGACCGTATTGCCTTATCCATGGTGGAAGAGGCTGAAAAACAAGGTGTTTTGAAAGCTGGAGATACGATTATTGAACCGACAAGTGGGAATACTGGAATCGGATTGGCAATGGTTGCAGCAGCCAAGGGATATAAATTAGTAGTAGTTATGCCAGATACAATGAGTAAAGAGAGACGAAATTTGTTGCGGGCTTATGGGGCAGAATTAATTTTGACACCCGGGGCAGATGGAATGAAAGGCGCAATTCAAAAATCAGAAGAATTAAAAGAGGAACATGGTTATTTTATGCCACAGCAGTTTGATAATGAGGCAAACCCAGAGATCCACGCCCGTACGACAGGAAAAGAAATTGTAGAACAAATGGACGATGGATTAGATGCCTTTATTTCAGGAATTGGTACTGGTGGTACGATTACCGGGGCAGGTAAAGTTTTAAAGGAACATTTTAAAGATATTAAAATTTACGCAGTAGAACCAGATGATTCCGCAGTATTATCAGGAGATTCCCCAGGTCCGCATAAATTACAAGGGCTTGGAGCTGGCTTTGTGCCTAAGGTGTTAGATACGGATGTATATGAGGATGTTATTCGTATCTCAAATGACGAGGCGTTTGAGACTTCTCGCAATGTGGCAAAATTAGAAGGCATTTTAGGAGGTATCTCTTCTGGTGCAGCAGTAGCGGCAGCACAGAAAATAGCTAAGAAGTTAGGTAAGGGAAAAAAAGTTTTGGCGATACTGCCGGATAATGGAGAAAGATACCTATCTACGCCATTGTATCAATTTGATAAGGATACTGAATAAGAATTAACTGCTCATAAAATGATGCTGAGGGCTAGCTACTCATTTAAAAATGTATGCTAGCTCTTTTTCGTTATTTTATGATAATATAAGTATGGTTAATCTAATGAAAGAAGGTCCGATGTAGTATGCAATTAAAAACGGCAGTAAAAACATATAATTTGGCAGAACGTACGCATATCATGGGCATTTTAAATGTTACACCTGATTCATTTTCTGATGGTGGAAGTTATACATCTATTAAGGAAGCAGTAAATCAAGCGATAGAAATGGAAAGGCAAGGGGCAGATATCATTGATATTGGCGGAGAATCGACAAGACCGGATCATGAGCCTGTCTCTTTAAAGGAAGAATTAAACCGAGTCATACCGATGGTTGAGGCCGTTAAATCAGCGGTGAATATTCCTATTTCCATCGATACATATAAAGCAGAAACGGCAAAGCAAGCGATCGATGCGGGTGCTGCCATTATTAATGATATATGGGGAGCAAAAAAAGAACCTGAAATCGCTAAGGTTGCTGCAGATAATAATGCACCAATCATTTTAATGCACAATCGAACGAATATGAACTATACATCGCTTCTCGGTGATATGAAGCAAGATTTACAGCAAAGTATCGATATTGCTTTACAGGCGGATGTAAAAAAGGAAAATATTATCCTTGATCCTGGGATAGGATTTGCGAAAACAATGGAAGATAATCTAGTAGTGATGAACAACTTGGAACAATTTTCCCAGCTTGGATATCCAGTTTTACTAGGTGCCTCTAGAAAGAGAATGGTCGGAAAAATATTAAATGATATTCCCGCAGAGCAACGGGATATTGGGACTGGAGCTACAACTTGTTTAGGAATCACGAAAGGAGTCCAAATTGTACGTGTCCACAATGTTAAGATACATAAAGATTTAGTAGATGTGATGGATACGATACGCCGTTATTAAAGGGGGGGTGAAGACGAATGCAGGATAGAATTTTATTAAATAATATGCAATTTTATGGCTTTCACGGTCTGTTCCCGGAGGAAAATAAACTTGGTCAACGATTTCATGTTGATCTAGAACTATTCACCGATCTGCAGAAACCAGGAAAAACAGACGACATGTCTGATTCTATTCATTATGGACATGTATATGAACTTGTCCAAAAAATAGTGGAAGGTGAGGCTAAAAACTTACTTGAAGCTGTAGCAGAAGAAATTGCAAATCAATTACTCGTCTCATTTGATATAATGGCTGCTTGCAAGGTAAAGGTCATAAAACCCGATCCCCCAATTGCTGGCCATTATCAGTCTGTTGCAGTAGAAATCTTCAGGGAGAAGGTATCATGAAAAAAGCTTTTATAGCACTGGGAACAAACATAGGACCACGCTTCACATATTTAAATCATGCAATAAGTGCACTGTCAGAGGTGGAAGGCATTATTATCTTAAAAAAATCATCCATTTATGAGACTGCACCGGTTGGTTACTTGGATCAACGTTATTTTTTAAACATGGTGATTCAAATAGAAACTTCCCTAGAAGCTATCGAACTATTGAATACATGTCAGACGATTGAACAACAATTAGGGCGAAAACGCACGATTCGTTTCGGCCCTAGAACAATAGATCTTGACATTTTAGTATATAATCAAGAAAATATAAAAACAGAGCGTTTATCAGTACCGCATCCACGAATGCATGAACGTGCCTTCGTGCTGGTTCCATTAGAGGAAATTGCTCCGTCCTTAAATATCCCAACATATAATAAAACGGCAGGAGACTTAATAAAGGATCTATCAGAAAGCGCAGAAAAGGATGTAACGACATGGACACCAAAAGAGTCGGCAGAAGAATAAAAGCATTTCGAAAGCTAAAAGGTTACACGCAAATTGATTTAGCAAAAAAAATAAATGTTCCTATAGCTCATCTTGGAGCAGTAGAACGAGGCACAATGATACCTTCTGGGGAATTATTGGATAAGGTATCCGAAAGTTTAAATATAAGTAAAGAAGAACTAATGTTAGAAGATATAAAAACGAAGGAGTAATGTTAAAAAACTGTATAAAGGAGGCTAAAACGATGTTTCAAATAGGAGATATATCTATTCCTAATCGAGTTGTACTGGCGCCTATGGCGGGTGTGTGTAATTATGCTTTTCGTTTAACGGTTAAGGAATTTGGCGCTGGACTGGTATATGCTGAAATGGTTAGTGATAAAGGAATCGTTAATAAAAATGAAAAAACAATGGGCATGCTTTTTATTGACGAAGAAGAAATGCCAATGAGTTTACAAATTTTTGGAGGAGAAAAAGATTCACTAATGGAGGCTGCGCAATTTGTTGATAAAAATACAAACGCCAGCATTATTGATATTAATATGGGATGCCCTGTTCCAAAAATTACGAAGTGTGATGCTGGTGCACGGTGGTTGCTTGACCCGGATAAAATTCATGAGATGGTTTCAGCAGTGGTAAAAACTGTTGATAAACCAGTAACAGTTAAAATGCGCAGTGGCTGGGATGAAGACCACATTTACGCCATTGATAATGCTAAAGCAATCGAAGCTGCTGGTGCGAAGGCGTTAGCTATTCATGGGAGAACAAGAAAACAAATGTATGAAGGATATGCAGATTGGGACATAGTCAAACAGGTGAAGCAAGCAGTTTCTATACCAGTTATCGGAAATGGAGATATCGATTCCCCTCAAGTTGCAAAACAGCGACTTGAAGAAACAGGCGTCGACGCAGTCATGGTAGGACGTGCTGCACTAGGGAATCCATGGATGATTTACCGTATTACCAAATACCTTGAAACAGGGGAACTATTAGATGAACCGTCCCCTATGGAAAAAATCAATGTCTGTATGCTTCACATGGATCGCTTAATTAAGATTAAAGGTGAAAAAATTGCAATTATGGAAATGCGTAAACATGCTGCATGGTATTTGAAAGGATTAAAAGGGAACGGAAGAATAAGAAGACGTATCAATGAAAGTGAAACAAGAGACGAGTTACTAAATATATTATATGATTACGCACATGAATTAGAAACCTCAATGAGAGCTTCCTAATTTTTAGTTCATTTTTGAACCTGTCAGTAACTTGCTGACAGTTTTTTCTTATGTATGTTCAAGATAGATGAAAGAAGTTTCTTTTTTCTATATACTAATGATAATAGTAGATGCCGATGTACATTGATGTATAATGTAAGAAATATTAGGTTTATAAGGGATCTTTTCTATAAACCATAATACTGGAGGGTTAATAGTGTCAGAAGAATTGAATGAGCAAATGAGTGTTCGACGCGAGAAGCTAAAGGATTATCAAGAAAAAGGGCTGGATCCTTTTGGCTGCAAATTTGTACGGACTCATTTGTCAAAAGAGCTGCAAGAATTATATGATACCTATTCAAAAGAAGAACTGGAAGAACGAGAGGACTATGTTACGATCGCCGGAAGAATGATGACAAAGCGCGGTAAAGGAAAAGCTGGGTTTGCACATCTCCAAGATGTTAGTGGTCAAATTCAGATATATGTACGAAAAGACGAAATCGGAGAAGAAGCATATGACATTTTCAAATCAACAGATATGGGAGATATCATAGGTGTTAGCGGTGTAATGTTTAAAACAAAAGTAGGGGAATTATCTGTTAAGGCAGCAGAATTTCATTTATTAACGAAGTCACTTCGTCCACTCCCTGAGAAATATCACGGATTAAAGGACGTTGAGCAACGATACCGCCAGCGCTATTTAGATTTGATTACCAATTTAGATAGCAGAGATACATTTGTACTACGGAGTAAAATATTACAGTCCATGCGTCGTTATTTAGATGAACTTGGTTATTTAGAAGTAGAAACGCCTATGATGCACGGTATCCCTGGAGGAGCAGCAGCACGTCCTTTTGAAACACATCATAATGCGTTGGATATACCTTTATATATGCGAATAGCTATTGAACTACACTTAAAGCGTTTAATTGTAGGCGGCTTAGAAAAAGTATATGAGATAGGTCGCGTATTCCGAAATGAAGGAGTCTCCACCAGACATAACCCTGAATTTACAATGATCGAATTATATGAAGCATATGCAGATTATAAAGATATTATGTCGCTGACAGAAAGTATGATTGCGCATATTGCTAAAGAAGTTTTAGGTTCGACAACAATTACGTACGGTGAAAACGAAGTCAATTTAAAACCGGAATGGACAAGACTTCATATGGTAGATGCTGTAAAAGAATATACAGGTGTAGATTTCTGGAAGGAAATGAGTGATGAAGAAGCTCGTGTATTAGCTAAGGAACATGGGGTTGAAATTAAAGATACCATGACTTTTGGCCATGTAGTTAATGAGTTTTTTGAACAAAAAGTAGAGGAAAGACTGATTCAACCAACCTTTATTTTTGGTCACCCTGTAGAAATTTCCCCTTTAGCTAAAAAGAATAAAGAAGATGGCCGCTTTACAGATCGATTCGAACTATTTATAGTCGGTCGTGAGCATGCCAACGCATTTAGTGAGTTAAACGATCCGATTGATCAACGTGCTCGTTTTGAATTACAGGTGGCAGAAAGGGAACAAGGGAATGATGAAGCACATCTTATGGATGAGGACTTCCTAGAAGCACTTGAATATGGAATGCCACCAACAGGGGGACTAGGTATTGGGATTGACCGTCTCGTTATGCTATTAACTAACTCACCATCCATAAGAGATGTATTGCTATTTCCGCAAATGCGCAATAAATAAGGTAAGATACAGGAAGACTCTACTGTCTAGAATTTTTTAAAGCAATTACTCGATATACGTGCCATTTCAATTTAGAAATAGCACGTATATTTTTTTATTAAAACAAGCTTAATGAGTGAGAAAGAAAGGAATGTAACTAAAAAGGATGTAAAAATGCACCTTGTTTAATATGTTTCCTTTTTAAGCAATCTTAGATAATAAGGAATATTTTTTGTTAATAAAGAAGAAGTCTTTATCGAATTGTATTTATGAAGTTTGGCATTATAATTTTAGTCATTACCCTTTAACTAAACCCATTTGTTGTTGTACTTATGACTAGAACTGTGCTTTATCAAACGTAAACAGTAAGGAGCAATAACAGAAAGCAAAGCATAACAGGCGTTGCAACATGTACTTGAGGCAGGAAATATTTTCTTTATACTTTTTTTAATAATTTGCTTGCTTTTGGAGAATAATCATGGTAAATTAATAAACGTTGCGTTGAACGGCAATAAAGTTCTTCAACTCCTTTAAAAATATTTTAAAAAA
>NZ_JFBD01000044.1 GCF_000709085.1 Virgibacillus alimentarius
CCTAATGCTTACGGAAATTGCAAATATAAAATTCGATGACTACACAAACGTAATTCCGGTCTTTCTCACCATCGTTATGATGCCGCTCACATACAGTATTGCTACAGGACTTGCTTTTGGGTTTGTTACGTACACAGCATTAAAAATGTTAACAGGTAGATTTAAAGAAATACACTGGATTGTATATTTCATCAGTATAGCATTTATCATCCATTTTATTGTAGGGGGACACTAAACATAAAATACAAGGAGGGTCCTTATTGGATAAAAAGGTATTAGGAAAAAGAATTGCAGTGGCAGCTAAAAAAGTCCCAGCTGATATCGTTGTACGAAACGGCAAAATTATTGATGTTTTTAATCAAGAAATAATAGAAGCAGACCTCGCAATTGTTGATGGGGTCTTTGCGGGTATCGGTAGTTTTGAAGGAGAGCATATGATTGATGCAGAGGGGAAATTTATCGCACCGGGATTTATTGACGGACATGTTCATATTGAATCGGCGATGGTTACACCGGCAGAATTTGCGAATGTAGTGTTACCTCATGGTGTTACAACCGTTATAGCAGATCCTCATGAAATTGCGAATGTTAGTGGTACTGAGGGGATTCAATTTATGATGGATGCCTCAGCTGACATCCCACTTGATGTGTTGTTTGGCATTCCATCATGTGTTCCTGCTACTCCATTTGAAAATGCCGGAGCAATTCTTACAGCAAAAGATTTACTTCCTTTTTATGATCAAAAAAGAGTAATCAGTCTAGGAGAAGTAATGGATTATCCAGCTGTCTTAAATGGAGACGATGGCATGCTGGATAAATTAGTAGATGCAATGAATCATCATAAAATCATCGATGGTCATGCAGCTGGTATTGATCCAAATGGCATTAATGTTTATATGGCAGCAGGGATCGGCAGTGATCATGAATGTACTACTGTTCAAGAAGCAAAAGACAGACTCAAGCGAGGGATGTACGTGATGCTTCGTGAAGGGTCAGCTTCTCGGGATTTAAAAACACTGTTGCATGCTGTAAATGAAAAAAATGCTCGGCGCTGTTTATTTGTTACAGATGATAAACATCTAAATGACTTGCTTGAAGAAGGCAGTATCGATCACAATGTACGCGTGACCATCCAACATGGAATCAACCCAATTACCGCCATTCAAATGGCTACATTGAATGCAGCTGAATACTTTCATTTAAAAACGAAAGGCGCTATTGCTCCTGGATATGATGCAGACTTTTTACTTCTAGATAATCTAGAGGAAATGGATATCGATGAAACTTTTGTAAAAGGAGTATCTGTTGCTAAATGCGGTCAATGTATATCAACCTATAAAAATACAGTGAAGCCTTCTTCAAAATTAATGAATAGTGTACAGATGAAAGGGATCACAAGGGAAGATCTGCAAATAAAGCTATGCAAAGACCAAAAGGCAAATATTATATCTATTATTCCTAACAGTATTGTGACCAAACATAGAACACAGATAGTAGATGTAGAGCATGGCTGTTTTCAAGCCTCCATTCGAAACGACCTATTAAAAATGGCAGTAATCGAAAGACACGATCGGAAAGAGCGTGTAGGTCTTGGTATTTTACACGGTTTAAAAATTAAATCAGGTGCTATTGCTTCTACATTTGCACATGATTCGCATAATCTTGTTGCAGCAGGAACAAATGATGATGATCTTCTAAGCGCAGTTAATAAGATTAAGGAAATGCGCGGGGGATTAGTTGTAGTAGAAAATGGAAAAATACTTGCTTCACTATCCCTATCGATCGCAGGTCTTATTTCAGAACAGGAATTTCATACCGTTAATAAAGGATTGCATCAATTAGAAGATGCATTGGAAATAATTGGTTTTTATGGTGATTTTAATCCTTTTATCACCTTGTCCTTTATGGCTTTGCCGGTAATACCAGAAATTAAATTGACAGATCAGGGATTATTTGATGTTACATCTTTTAAACATATACCAATAAATGCAGAAGCATCCACATCTTATGCCTAAAAATGAATGGATTGATTGGGTTCTGAAGATAAACTGATTCAGGGCCCTTTTAAATGCAAAAAATTTTGACATATTCTATAAAATGGATGGAGGCCAGTGGCTCAATAAATTCCCATTTTAAAAAGAAGGCTGCGAGGGGGAGTGCCCTTCACAGCCTTTCGCATTCTATATGACGTAATAAAAAATAGAGAAGAAGTGGAAAGCGGATCCCGCTATAACAAACAAATGCCATACGGCGTGATGATACGGTAAACTTCGCCATATGAAAAAAATAGCTCCTACACTATAGAGAATCCCTCCAATCATTAATAAAGTAATTCCGTTGCTAGGCACAATCGATGTTAACGGCTCCCACACTAGTACAATGAGCCATCCCATGAACAGATAGAAAAGTGTCGACAAGAGAATGAACTTTTTTACGAAAAATATTTTAAATACAACACCGACAATTGCAATTCCCCAGATCACACCGAACAGTGTCCATCCTACATCTCCTCGTAAGTGAACAAGCAGAAAAGGAGTGTATGTTCCGGCAATAAAGAGATAAATGGAAGAATGATCAAAGATTTGAAAGATGTCTTTCCATTTTCCTTTAGGTAAACTATGAACTACAGTGGAAGCAATGTACATGAGCAGCATGGTTGTACCAAATACGATCCCGGAAATAATTTGCCAGACGTCTCCCTCAAGAGAGGCAAAAATAATTAATAAGACTAATCCTGCAATACTAAGCAGAACCCCGATCCCATGTGTAATGGCATGCGCAATTTCCTCTTGCTTTGAAAATGTATGTGTTCCCATTTAAAAACCTCATCTTTTATTTATTTTAAATCCCTAAAACGAATCACAAGAATCGCATTTTTCATGAATGTTTATGTGACTTCCTTCAATTTGCAAAGTGCAGTGCGCTATTTGGAAATTACTTGTAACCACTTTATTCGCTTCAACCAGTAAATGATCACGGTCAATGTCATCACCAACTACTAAATGGCAGCTCATTGCAGGAAACTCAGATGTAATCGACCAAACATGCAGGTCGTGAACATTTTCTACCCCGTCTAATTCGGATAAAGATTTTTTTAGTTCATCCACATCGACATGATTCGGTTTTCCTTCCATTAGTATATGGATTGCGTCTTTTGTAATACGAATTCCTGAATACAAAATTAGTACAGAGACAAGAACGCTTGCTATTGGATCTGCAATATTCCAATTGAAAAAAAAGATTAACAAACCGGCAACAATGGCTCCAATTGAACCTAATAGGTCCCCCAGTACATGAAGCAAAGCGCTTTTGATATTTAAATTGTCCTTAGAATCTCCACGCATTAACATCCATGCGACTACAATATTCACTACTAAACCAATAAAAGCAATAATCATCATACTCGCACTGACATTTGGCGGCTCGACGAATCGGTGAAAAGCTTCGTAAAAAATGTACAGGGAAATAGCAATTAAGGTGATACCATTGATAAAAGCGGCAATAATTTCAAAGCGTTTGTACCCATATGTTTTTTCTTCGGTTGCCTTTCGTTCTCCGATTTTAAAAGCAATTAAACTTAAACCTAATGCCGCAGCATCACTTAGCATATGTCCAGCGTCAGATAATAAAGCAAGACTGTTGGTTAGAAAACCTCCAATTGCTTCAATAATCATAAATATGAAGATAATCAAAAAGCTAAAAAAAAGCACACGCACATTATTAGTATGATGGTGTGAATGGTCATGATGGTTTCCCATTTTAACAACCTCCTAACTGATTGTATGTTTCGTATGTTTCATTGCTTGCTCTAATAAACTCATGACATGGTCATCATCTGGAGAATAATAATACATCGTTTTTACTCTTCGGTATTTTACAAGATGAAGTTGTTTTAAATATTTTAACTGATGAGAAATAGTTGATTGTTTCATATCTAAATGCTTAGTAATTTCACTGACCGAACATTCCTGCTCAGAGAGCAAATGTAAAATTTTTAGACGAGTCGGGTCAGATAATGCCTTGAATATTTGTGAAACATTTTCAAGTAATGCCGGATCGATTGGATTATAAGGCATGATATAACTTCCCTTAACTATATGATCATATATTCATATTATATAGCAAATAAGAATATATTCAAAAGAATAACCAAATAGTTAATGATGTTTCTTATCTCCTTATTATGGTAAAATACATTTAGGTAAATGATCACTCCTTTCTAGAAAGTGATGAACTACATGTGTTTGTGATGTTAGTATTTGAAAAGGAGCGTTTTATATGAGTATGTTACAAGATAAACAGGCAACAAATAAGCAGGTTGTAGATTTAATGATTCCTTCTGAAAAAGTTGCACATGTACAATTAAATAATCCACTAGAACATGCATTACTTGTCTTAGTAAAATCAGGGTATTCTGCTGTTCCAGTTTTGGATACATCTTATAAATTAGTTGGAACAATTGGAAAAACAGCGATTTTAAATCAGACTTTAGGGTTAGAACGATTTGAGTTTGAACAACTGTCCGATATGCGCGTCCATGAAATTATGAAACGGGATATACCTCGTTTAACCAAAGAAGATACTTATGTGCAAGCGTTAAAAACCGTCATTAATTCTCCATTTGTCTGTGTTGCAGATCAAGAGGGATATTTTGATGGAATTATAACAAGAAGAGCAATTTTAAAACAAGTAAGGAAAGAGATGTATACGTTATCATCGGAGTCTGAAACAAACGTAACGGATTAAAGTTGATAACACCCTTGCCAGATTGTAAATGACAAGGGTGTTTTTAACATTAAAAGGAGTTTACTGAATAGAGAAAAGCTGGGATAAATGATGGAAGCAGGAATAAATAGACAAAGTAAAAAAGAGTTAAAACGTCCACTCATATTGGCATCGGTCATGTTAGGGATGTTTTTATCAGCCATTGAAGCAACCATTGTAGCAACAGCAATGCCGAGCATTGTTGCTGATCTTGGCGGATTTTCTTCATATAGTTGGGTGTTTTCTGCTTATTTACTAACAAATGCTTCGACTGTTTTGATCTTTGGAAAATTATCCGATATTTTTGGGAGAAAACCAATCTTCGTGATTGGAGTGCTATTATTTTTACTAGGATCCACGTTATCAGGGTTTAGTATAACAATGGTTATGCTGATTATATCCCGTTGTATACAGGGATTTGGGGCGGGAGCACTTATGACCATTGCGACAACGATTGTTGGGGATATTTATAGTAAGGAAGAGCGAGCAAAAATACAAGGTTATTTATCGAGTGTATGGGGGATATCAGCAGTAACTGGACCGCTCCTTGGTGGTTTTTTTGTTGATGCTTTGAACTGGAGATATGTATTCTGGATGAATATACCTCTTGGCTTGCTTGCTGTACTTGGAATTATTCTCTTCTTGCATGAAGATATTGAAAAACAAAAAAAGCCGATTGATTATGCAGGTGCTGTCTGGATAATTATTGCAGTAAGCTCGCTCATGCTCATATTAGTTGAAGGAGGCGTCGGCATTGCTTGGAATTCCTCCTTCATGATTTTATTAATAGGTGTAGTTATCTTTGGAGCAATAATGTTTTTGTATCAGGAAAAACGAGCACTGGAACCGATGATGCCATTTTCGATATGGAAATACCGGATCATAAGTGTTGCTAATTTAACCTCGCTAACGACAGGAATGATCTTAATGGGGGTCTCAAGTTATTTACCAGCGTTTGTACAAGGAGTAATGGGACAAACTGCTACAGTAGCGGGTTTTACGCTCACAACAATGTCGATCGGATGGCCTGTTGCTTCGACAATTGCTGGGAGGTTATTATTAGTAATCGGTTTCCGCAATACGTCTTTGATCGGTGGTGTAGCTTTAGTTATTGGTTCTTTTTTCTTTTTTACGCTATCTCCTGATAAAGGTCCTGTTTGGGCTGGGATTGGGTCGTTTTTTGTGGGAGTTGGAATGGGCCTAACCACCACCTCCTTTATTGTTGCGATTCAAAGTACAATTGGATGGGAAGTAAGGGGTATCGCTACCGCGGCTAATATGTTTATGAGATCATTAGGAAGTGCACTCGGTGCTGCTATGTTAGGTGGCTTATTAAATGGACAAATAAAAACGTACATAGAGAATAATGGATTGGAAAAAAGCGTATCCGTGGATTCTGCTAATAGCTTGCTTGATCCAAATCTGAATACAACCTTATCTGATGATGTACGTTTAGTATTGCAAGAAGGATTGACGGCAGGGCTTCATGTCGTTTATGTCGGTCTTCTGATTCTGGCGACTATAAGTCTTATCCTCATTTTGTTTATGCCTAAACATGAATAAGAATAAGAATGAAAGTATACCGTTGCGTCTCCTTGGGGAAACTAACAAAGAATATAAAGCGCTAGAGGAGGAAAAAAGATGGCACGTATCGGAGTAGAACCAGCACTTTCAGACGTTAAAGAAGCATTAATGGAAATGGGGCATGAAGTGGTCGATTTACGTTCAGAAGATGATGTACAATACTGTGACTGCTGCATCATTTCCGGTCAAGATAAAGATGTAATGGGCATTTCTAATGTAACGATAGCTGGACCGGTCATCAATGCACAAGGCCAAAATCTAGAAGAAGTTTGCCAAGCAGTCTCAGAAAAATTAACCTAAGAAATAAAACAGCTAACTCTTAAGCGAGCTAGCTGTTTTTTCTAATCTTGTTTTTCTTGGATATATACTTGATGAGGATATGGAATAGTAATTTCGTTAGCTTCAAATGCCTCTTTCATTTGTTTTCTGAGATCTCGTTCGCATTCCCATTGTAATCCGTTCTCTGTTTGTCCAACTACACGCAAAATTGTATTATAAGTTCCGATTTCCTGGACACCGATACAATTAGGCCCATCTTTAAAACGATCATCTGTCTGGAAACTTTCGCATACATGTTCTAAAACAGATATGGCTTTGTCGATATTATCATGATAACTAATACTAATATCTACAAGTGCTCGCATGTTTCCTCGAGAATGGTTCGCAACTCCTTCGATAAAACGATTCGGTACAAAATTTAATGTACCATCAAATGCCCGTATTTTCGTAGTCCGTAAGCCAACCTCTTCGACGATACCATCAAATTCTCCCACAGTGACATAATCATCAATTTCAAGTTGTCTCTCAAGTAGGATAAAAAAGCCTGTAACAACATCACTAACGATACCCTGAGCCCCAAAACCTATCGCGAGTCCAACAATTCCAGCACCAGCAAGCAGTGGACCGATCGGGATATTTAATATAGCAAATACCATTACAATGAAAAGAAAAATTAAAATATAGGAGTATAAATTAACTAATAGCTTTTCTAATGTTTTCATGCGATTTGCAGAAACTTTTCTTGATTTACCTGTTTTTTGAATGGTTTTTTCAATTACTTTTCTCCCAATCGGTTTGAGAATAATAAAGGCTAGGATTAGAAATACTATTTTAAGTGTAATTGGGATGACAACACCTAAAATGTTACTAAGATCAAATGAAATTCCAAAAATATCCATTTTTTTTCTCCTTCCTTAAATATTTAAAAAATATGTAACCACTTCATTATTTACCCAATAGTTCACTCGTTAAAACCTGTCACCTTTTGAAAAAATGAGTATGATATTCTCAATTGTTGGACAAAATTTTAAAACAAATGGTAATATGAACATATATACTTTACAATAACGTTTGAGAACATGTCAAATGGGTATACTTTATATGTGCATGATATGACAACTTCTTGTCTTTTTTACACTAATTCTAATTTAAAATTGACTAAAATTAACAAGTCGTTTATAATAATAAACGGATGCAAAATATGACATTATTTTTGGAGGGATTTAACAATGGCAGAAAGAATGGTAGGTAAACAAGCACCACGTTTTGAAATGGATGCTGTAATGCCAGACAAAGAATTCGGAAAAGTTAATTTAGAGGAAATTATGAAAGAAGATAAATGGACAGTATTGTTCTTTTATCCAATGGACTTTACTTTTGTATGTCCAACAGAAATTACAGCAATGTCAGACAGATACGATGAATTTGAAGACTTGGATGCAGAAGTAATTGGTGTTTCCACAGATACAATTCATACACATAAAGCATGGATTAATACATCCCGTGATGATAATGGACTAGGTGATCTTAAATATCCATTAGCAGCAGATACAAATCATGCTGTTGCAAAAGATTACGGTGTACTTATTGAAGAAGAAGGTATTGCATTAAGAGGCCTGTTTATTATTGATCCTGAAGGTGAACTAAAATATCAAACAGTATTCCATACTGATATTGGCCGTGATGTGGATGAGACATTACGCGTACTACAAGCACTACAAACAGGCGGACTTTGCCCAGCAAACTGGAAGCCAGGTCAAGAAACGCTATAATTAGCGTTTCTTGAATGCAGAAGCTGACTCATGAATAAAGAATATTTCTTTTGAAATAGAAGGAAGTTCTTTGCTTAAGGAGTCAGCTTTTTCTAAGGGAACCTAGGAGGTAGGAATATGAAGTTAAGAGAACAAATGCCTGATTTGCCGGAAGCGACAACATGGTATAACAGTGATCCGATTCAAAAAAGTGAACTAATTGGGAATAAGCCAACACTGATTCATTTCTGGTCTGTAAGTTGTGGTTTATGTAAAGAGGCTATGCCGAATGTAAATGAATTCCGTGATGAGTATAAAGATAAGCTTAATGTAATTGCTGTTCATATGCCCCGCTCGGAAAAGGATTTAGATCTGGATCAAGTTCAAAGTGTGGCGAAAGAACATGACATCACACAACCTATTTACGTAGATAATCAACATGCATTAACAGACGCATTTCAAAATGAGTATGTACCAGCTTATTATGTGTTTGATGAAGAAGGGAAGTTACGTCACTTCCAAGCTGGTGGAGGCGGTATGAAAATGCTGCGCAAACGGGTCAATCGGGTTTTAGGAATTAAATAAAGAAGATAAAAATTACTTCTGCCAGTATGCAGGAGTAATTTTTTTGAACAGAAAACAACCTGCGTTTCATATTTATATAAATCTTTGATATGATACACTTAAAAAACTGAAACAGTGATGGAGGAAGAGGGATGAAACAAGATTATGCCGTTATTGGTCTAGGTAGATTTGGTGGCAGCGTTTGTCGCGAATTAAGCATGGAAGGAATGGATGTTTTAGCAATTGATATTGATGAAGAGAAGGTAAATGAATTTAAAAATATTGCTTCTTATGCTGTTATTGCTGATTCGACAGATGAGGCAACATTAAAAGAATTAGGCATTAAAAATATCGACCATGTGATTGTATCGATAGGGGACAATATTCAGGCAAGTATTCTGACTACTGTTATTTTAACCGACTTGGAGATAAAAAAAATCACAGTAAAAGCACAAAGTGATTATCATGAGAAAATTTTAAATAAAATCGGAGCAGACCAAGTGGTTCATCCTGAGCGAGATATGGGGAAACGTATTGCACATAGCGTCATATCAAATAATATACTGGATTATTTGGAACTGTCTGATGAACACAGTATTGTTGAAGTGAAAGCAGGAAAGAAAATGCAGGGGAAAACACTTGTAGACTTAGATATACGTGCTAATTATGGCTGTAATGTGGTAGCTATCAAACAAGAGAATGAAATTAATGTATCACCAAGTGCAGATGAAGTCTTAAGGGAAGATGATATTTTAATTGTCATTGGGGCAGATAAAGACATATCGAGGTTTGAAAAACATTTAGTTATGGATCATGCTTAAGTTTCCATGAAACCCGAAGAAATAGTACCAATAAAAACAGGTCTACCATCATAGGTTTTTTGCCTAATAGATGATAGACCTGTTTTATATTTTATAATAATTTTACACTTCCATGATAATCGGCAGTACCATCGGCTTACGTTTTGTTTTTTCATAAAGAAATGGTGCGATGGTATCTGTTATTTCATTTTTGATTTCGGACCACTGTGTTGTTTTTCGTTCCATCACGGTAGTTAAATGCGAGGCTACAAGTTTTTGGGCCTCATTGATCAAGTCTTCCGATTCTCTCATATAAACAAAACCTCTGGAGATGATATCAGGACCTGATGCTATTTTAAACTCTTTCATATTTATACTTACAACAATGATGACAAGACCTTCTTCAGACAATATTCGGCGGTCTCTTAGGACGATGTTTCCAATATCGCCAATACCACTTCCATCAACATAAATCGATCCAGAAGGAATCTTACCTGCAATAATCGCATTATCTTTCCCTAGAGCAAGCACATCCCCATTATCCATTATAAAGGAATGTTTTAAATTCACTCCACATACTTCTGCAAGTTTGGTATGTTGTTTTAACATACGATATTCCCCGTGAATAGGCATAAAATATTTAGGTTGGATAAGTCTGAGCATTAGTTTCTGTTCTTCCTGGCTGCCATGCCCGGACGTATGGATATTGCTTAAAGGTCCGTGAATTACTTCTGCTCCCGCACGAGATAACTTATTAATTGTGCGGCTGACACTGATGTTGTTACCAGGGATTGGTGATGATGAAAATACAACCGTGTCACCAGGGATGATTTGAACTTGTCTATGCGTCCCGTTCGCTATTCGGGATAAGGCAGCCATTGGCTCACCTTGAGAGCCAGTACACAGAATTGTTACATCCTGTGCTGGAAGACGATTAATTTGGCCAGCATCAATAAAGGTATTTTTAGGTGCTGAAATATAGCCTAACTCTTGGCCAATGGTAATATTTGATTCCATACTCCGGCCAAATACAGCAATTTTTCTGTTATGTTTTACAGAGGCCGATACAACTTGTTGAAGACGATCAATATTGGAAGCAAAAGTTGCAAAAATCAATCTTCCTTCCGTTTTGCTAAAGATATCTTGTATACTTTCACCAACAACTTGTTCAGACATTGTAAAACCTGGAACTTCACTATTTGTACTGTCAGATAGTAAGCAAAGTACGCCTTCTTTGCCTATTTCAGCCATTTTAGCTAAATTAGCTGGTTCTCCAACTGGAGTAAAATCAAATTTAAAATCACCTGTGTGTACGATATTTCCCGGAGGTGTTTTTATGACAACACCATATGAATCAGGAATACTATGGGTAATACGGAAGAAACTAACTGCTGTTTTACGGAACTTAATAACGTCTTCTTCTTGTATCGTGTTTAATTTTGCATTTCTTAATAAACCATGTTCTTCTAATTTGTTTTTGATTAATCCGATCGCGAGTTTACCAGCATAAATAGGCACATTGATCTCACGTAAGAGGTATGGGATTCCACCAATATGATCCTCGTGTCCATGTGTGACGAATAAGCCTTTAATTTTGTTTTGATTTTTGACTAGGTAGGTGTAGTCGGGAATAACGTAATCGATTCCAAGCAACTCATCTTCAGGGAATTTTATACCCGCATCAACTAGGATTATTTCATCTTGAAATTGAATACCATACGTATTTTTTCCAATTTCACCTAACCCACCTAGTGCAAAAACTGCAGTTTGATCATTTTTTACAAACTTCATCGGTTCACACGTTTTCCATTGTAAAATTTTCAGATTGTTTTTCGTAAGCTAAATGTGTTTCATTTAATAACTGGATATACTCAATATTCAAATTGCGATCATTTAATTTAACACGAACATCTCGTTCGGACTCAGCTTCTAGATATAAACTTTTTGTGCGTTCTCGTACAGGAACTTCGTTTGGAAGTTCTTGGTAAAATACTTTAAAAATCATTTTCTCTCTCCTTATATCACTTTAATAGTTATACTTATTTTTTTATTGAACTTCAGCTATTATTAATAAGCTGCTCATTATTTTATGTTGAAGACATAAACACGATTCAATCGATAACATTAATCATTCCATATAAAACACGTACACTCAGCATAAGTGGAATGTGATTGGTTCATTTACTCATGGTAGTCTTTCTTATATGTTGTTGGTACACGTTCTTTGCCTAAAAAATCCTTCCAGCGTTTTTTCAGCTTTTCCTTTAGGCGTTTTAACATGTTGAATGACATCTCCTTTCATTTTTTTCAGAAAAGCAATAAAAACGTTCTACCGATCCAATCCCTCTTACTTATAGTATAGTATGATTTGGCAAATATTGAAATGAAAATCACTTTTTTATAATATAAAGAATCTTTTTAACTGTTCATGTTGCCTACATATCACAAGTTTTATCCGTGGTTTATTATTCCTATTTTTTTACATTGAATCATTTATTATACATATATATCGCTTTTCGTCTATAATAAAGACAATGCTTAGATAAAGGGGAAGAAATAAATGCACAAAAAAATAGTCTTTTTTGATATTGATGGAACGCTCGTAGATGAGCATAAAAACATTCCATTATCTGCGAAGCAGGCTATTGAAGAATTAAAAAGAAATGATGTCTATGTTGCAATAGCTACAGGACGTGCACCATTTATGTTTGAGGAAATACGCAAAGAACTTGATATAAACTCATACGTCAGCTTTAATGGACAACATGTTGTTTTTGAGGGAGAAGTCATTTATGAAAATCCGATTGATCAGGAACCATTAGAAACATTATACGAAGCTTCCGCTTTGAATAATTTCCCGATGATATTTATATGTGATAAAGATATGCGCGCCACGACAGACAATCATCCTCATATAAAAGAAAGTCTAGCCAATTTAAAGTTAAATTATCCTCAAGTAGATTCGAATTATTATCATGGCCGTCCTATTTATCAGGCATTATTGTTTTGTGAACAGGATCAGAATGCCTTTATTGCGAAACATAATGCGCTTGACTTTATCCGCTGGCACCGGTTTTCCTATGACGTGCTTCCAGGTGGCGGATCCAAAGCTGTAGGAATCGATAAAATTATTTCTGCAAGCGGTTTAAACAAAGCGGATGCCTTTGCATTCGGTGATGGATTAAATGATATGGAGATGATTCAAGAGGTTGGCGTTGGAATTGCGATGGGAAATGCTGTTCCATCTTTAAAAAAAGTGGCTGATTACACGACAAGTACTGTCGATGAACAAGGTATCTTAAAAGGGCTCGAGTATTATAATTTAATTTAAGGCTATTTTTGTTCGCCTTTTCAAAATGATCCAGAAACAGTTACGAAGCAGGCAACTTCAGTAACTGTTTCTGCTTGTTATTGTATTGCTTTCGCATTTTCCGGAGCAAGAAATGGATTCTCTTTATTAATATAATCATAAAACATCAATCCATTTAGGTGATCAATTTCATGCTGAAATACAATAGCAGCGTAATCTCGCAGTCGTAATTTAAGATCATCTCCATTCATATCGGTTGCTCTAATGGTTACGCGCGCATTGCGTGGTACGTACCCATCGACTTGACGATCAACCGAAAGACAACCTTCTCCTCCAGCTAAATAAGCCTTCTCTACAGAATGACTAATGATTCTTGGATTAATTAATCCATAGCTGTATTGCTTCCCCTTTGGATCTTCAAAATGGACAGCAATTAAGCGTTTACTAATTCCTAACTGCGGTGCAGCTAAACCAACACCAGGTCTTAAATTATATTTTTCTGCCGTATTCTCATCTTGACTATTTTTTAAAAAAGTAAGCATATCATGTAATAAATTTATTTCCTCATCTGTTGTTGGTATATCTACGTCCTTGGCAACTTCACGCAATGACGGATGCCCTTCCCGGACGATATCTTTCATCGTTAACATGACTCATATCACTCCATATTTTATTTATATCAATTATTATTTTATCATAAAAGGAACAAAAAAATCATAGAATAGACACAAGGACAACCCTCGTTTTGTTAGAGTGAAATAATTTATTGAATAAATTTAAGATATCTTATGTTATACTAAAGGGCATGTTAATTGATTTTTTGGTAAGTTTTAACTATAAGGGGGGAAGATCACTGCGATGAATAAAAAGCTTTTGTTTTTTGTTACTATGACATTATTATTATTTATAAGTGCTTGTGGAAAGTCGACAGAAGAAAAAATATATGAACATTTAGAAGAAGCGGTAACCTTGGAGGAAGAGTTTGAAAAAGTACAAACTGAAATTACCGAACTGGAAAAAAAGGAGAGGGAATTATACAGCACGATCATAGAGCTTGGTCCGGATGAGTTAGATAAGATTAAAGAAACGTCAAAACAAGCGATAGAAACCATCGAAAAGCGGTCTAATAAAATGGAATCTGAACAGGAAAGCATTCATGCATCACAGGATGAATTTGAGAAAATTGATAAATTAATCGAAAAATTAGAAGATGAAAAAACAAAAAATAAAGCGCGTGAAATGTATGAAGTTATGATGGACCGTTATAAGCATTATGATCAATTACATAAGGAATACATAAAATCATTAAAACTGGAAAAAGAACTTTATCAAATGCTTCAAAAAGAAGAATTAGAACAAGAAGACTTAACAGCGCATATTGAAAAAATTAATAAAAAATATGAAAAAGTATTGGATAAAAACGAAGAATTTAACGAAGCGACAGCTAACTATAATAAGTTAAAAAAGGAATTTTATGATCAGACTGACTTAAGTGTAAAGTATGATGATACTTCAAGTAAGAATGTAAACGGTAACGCAGAAGAAACTAAGGAAAAAAATAATCAATCTTCAATTAATGGAAAGGCTAGGTGTATAACCTAGTCTTTTTTATTATACAACAACACAACCTGTTACAAGGTAAAATGGTACAGGTGATATAACAGATCGGCTATTTATTCGCGCTCGAACAAAAGCCTTCATGAAAATTTATATAATAAAACAAAAGGATTGACCAATTGAATCTATTTGGGCTACAATCTGAGTAGATTAAAAATTGTACCAGTGAAATTTGCGATATCAATGTAACAGATTATAATAGATGATTATATACAAATAAAAAAGGGTATTAGATTTATGCAAAAAAGGTACAGATTTTTTTCGATTACTGGGAAGGATAAAAAAGGATACTATTATTAAGGTAAATAGAAAGGAAGAGGTGAACTATTTTGAAACACGTTCTTGATAGTGTTGAAAGTAAGTTCGAAATGTTCCAGATTCTTGATGAAAATGGAAAAATTGTCAATAAAGATGATATGCCTGATCTGTCAGATGATGAGTTAAAAGAGCTTATGCGCAGAATGGTTTATACACGTGTATTAGATCAAAGATCTATTGCATTAAATCGTCAAGGAAGATTAGGCTTTTACGCTCCAACTGCTGGACAGGAAGCTTCTCAATTAGGAAGCCACTTTGCACTGGAGAAAGAAGATTTTATTTTACCAGGTTATCGGGATGTGCCACAGCTCATTTGGCATGGTCTTCCGTTGTATCAAGCATTCCTGTTTTCTAGAGGCCATTTCCACGGAAATCAAATGCCAGAAGGTGTGAATGCTCTAAGCCCGCAAATTATTATTGGAGCACAATATGTACAAACTGCTGGAGTAGCATTAGGAAAAAAACTACGAGGAAATAAATCTGTAGCAGTAACTTATACAGGTGATGGAGGAACTTCGCAAGGTGACTTTTACGAAGGGATAAACTTTGCGGGGGCATACGGTGCACCGGCAATTTTCTTTGTTCAAAATAACCATTTTGCAATCTCTGTTCCAGTTGAAAAACAAACAGCTGCGAAAACGCTAGCACAAAAGGCAATTGCAGCAGGTATTGAAGGTATTCAGGTAGATGGTATGGACGTACTTGCAATGTATGCAGTGACGAAACATGCTAGAGAGCGTGCTATTAATGGGGAAGGGCCAATGTTAATTGAAGCTTTAACGTATCGTTATGGACCACACACAATGGCTGGAGATGATCCAACGCGTTATCGTACAGAAGACCTTAATAATGAGTGGGAGAAAAAGGATCCGATTGTACGTTTTAGAACTTTCTTAGAAAGTAAAAAGCTTTGGTCTGAAGAGGAAGAGAATAAAGTGATTGAACAAGCAAAAGAGGATATTAAGGCAGCTATTAAAGAAACGGATAAGTATCCAAAACAAAAGGTAACAGACCTTATTTCTAATATGTATGAAGAACTTCCACAAAACCTTAAAGAACAAATGGAAGAATATAAAGAGAAGGAGTCGAAATAACAATGGCTCAAATGACCATGATCCAAGCAATTACAGATGCACTACGTACGGAATTGAAAAATGATGAAAATGTACTTGTCTTTGGCGAGGATGTAGGACAAAACGGCGGTGTGTTCCGTGCTACAGAAGGGTTACAAGATGAGTTTGGGGAAGATCGTGTTTTTGATACACCACTAGCTGAATCAGCTATTGGCGGACTTTCTATTGGACTTGCATTAGAAGGCTTCCGACCTGTGCCTGAAATACAGTTCTTTGGATTCGTATATGAAGTGATGGACTCGATCAACGGACAAATGGCTCGTACACGCTACCGATCAGGTAATACAAAGCAACAGCCAATTACAATTCGTTCTCCTTTTGGAGGCGGTGTAAATACACCTGAGCTTCATGCTGATTCGCTAGAAGGGTTAGTTGCACAACAACCAGGATTAAAAGTTGTCATCCCGTCTACACCATATGACGCAAAAGGATTACTGCTTGCATCGATTCGTGACAACGACCCAGTAGTGTTTTTAGAGCATATGAAACTTTATCGTTCTTTCCGCGGTGAAGTACCTGAAGAAGAATACACCGTTGATCTTAGCAAAGCAGATGTTAAACGCGAAGGTAAAGATGTTACATTAATTGCATATGGTGCAATGGTTCATGCATGCCTAAAAGCAGCTGATGAACTTGAGAAAAACAACATTAATGCAGAGGTAATTGATCTTAGGACTGTTTCACCAATCGATGTCGATACGATTATTAAGTCTGTTGAAAAGACAAATCGTGTTGTTGTTGTACAAGAAGCACAACGTCAAGCAGGTGTAGCAGCAAATATCGTAACCGAAATTCAAGAACGAGCAATTTTACATTTAGAAGCTCCAGTATTGCGTGTAACAGCTCCAGATACCGTGTATCCTTTCTCAGAAGCGGAAGATATATGGCTGCCAGATCATAAGGACATTATGGAAAAAGTGGATCAAGTTATAAATTTCTAATATTGGACGGGAGGTAGTATTAATGGCGTATGAATTTAAATTACCAGATATTGGTGAGGGAATTCATGAAGGCGAAATTGTGAAATGGTTTTTAAAAGAAGGCGACGAAGTCAAAGAGGACGACTCTTTATGTGAAGTACAAAATGACAAAGCTGTCGTAGAGATTCCTTCACCTGTAGAAGGTACGGTGAAAAAGCTTCATGTTGAGGAAGGAGAAGTTGCTGTTGTAGGCGATACGCTGATTACATTTGATGCAGAAGGCTATGAATCCGATAGTAGCGATGAAGAAGAAGCTGTTGAAAATGAAGCACCAGTAAACGAGGAACCAAAGCAAGAAAAAACGGAACAAAAAGAAACAGAGGATACAGATACGGGTTCTGATAAACGAGTAATTGCAATGCCGTCTGTTCGAAAATACGCTCGTGACAATGATGTGAATATTCAAGCCGTTAATGGAACGGGCAAAAATGGACGCATCTTAAAAGAGGACATTGACAGCTACTTAAGCGGGGATCAACCAGCCGAGGATGCAGTGGATGCAACTGAAGAGAAACCAGAAGAAACTACAAAAGAAGCTGCAGTTCCGATGGGTGAATATGCGGAAACTCGAGAAAAAATGAGTGGTATCCGCAAAGCGATTGCTAAAGCAATGGTTAACTCGAAAACTAAAGCTCCACATGTAACATTAATGGATGAAGTCGATGTTACTGAACTTGTTGCACATCGCAAGAAATTTAAAGAAATTGCAGCGGAGCAAGAAATTAAATTAACATATTTACCGTATGTTGTAAAGGCGCTCATTTCTGCATCGAAAAAACACCCAATATTAAATGCTGCTGTTGCTGATGAGACAAATGAAATCATCCATAAGCATTATTATAATATTGGTATTGCTGCAGATACAGATAAAGGTCTACTGGTACCAGTTGTTAAAGACGCTGATCGTAAATCTATTTTTGCAATTTCCAAAGAGATTAATGAATTGGCAGAAAAAGCTCGTAGTGGTACACTAACATCAGGAGAGATGAAGGGCGCATCAAATACGATTACAAACATTGGTTCTGCAGGAGGACAATGGTTTACACCAGTACTTAATTATCCGGAAGCAGTCATTCTTGGCATTGGCCGTATTGCCGAAAAGCCAGTCGTACGCGATGGTGAAATTGTCATAGCTCCAGTACTTGCATTATCACTTAGTTTTGATCATCGTATTGTAGATGGTGCTACAGCACAATTAGCTCTAAATCAAATCAAGCGATTACTAAATGATCCGCAATTAATTATGATGGAGGCGTAAGTTATGGTAGTAGGGGATTTCCCAATTGAAGTAGACACATTAGTTGTTGGTGCAGGTCCAGGTGGATATGTAGCCGCTATTCGGGCTGCACAATTAGGGCAAAAAGTAACAATTGTTGATAAAGGTCCATTAGGTGGTGTTTGTTTAAACGTTGGTTGCATCCCATCTAAGGCTTTAATTGAAGTTGGACACAAAGCAGAAGCGGCTAACGGACACGACGAACTTGGAATAACTGCAGAGAATGTATCTATCGATTTTTCTAAAGCACAAGAGTGGAAAGGAAAAGTTGTCGACAAACTTACTTCAGGTGTAGAAGGGCTTCTAAAAGGAAATAAAGTAGATATTTTAAATGGCGAAGTATACTTTGTTGATCAGCATACAGCAAAAGTAATGGATGAGAAGCAATCTCAAACGTACAAATTTAACAACTGCATTATAGCAACCGGATCTTCACCGGTTGAAATTCCTAGTTTCAAATTTTCCGATCGTGTGCTTGACTCAACAGGTGCGCTTAACTTAAAAGAAATTCCGAAAAAACTTGTTGTTATTGGCGCAGGGTATGTCGGTACGGAACTTGGAACTGCCTATGCAAACCTTGGTTCGGAAGTTACATTTATCGAAGGTGCGAAAGATATTCTTGGCGGCTTCGAAAAACAAATGACCCAATTAGTTAAGAAAGGCTTAAAGAAAAAAGGTGCCACTGTTGTTACAGGAGCAACTGCCAAAGGCGTTGAAGAAACAAAAGACGGCGTGAAAGTAACTTATGAGGCCAAAGATAAAGAAGAAACGGTGGAAGCTGACTATGTCCTAGTTACAGTAGGACGCAAGCCGAATACAGAAGAGCTTGGACTAGAACAGGCAGGTATTGAAGTAGATGAAAAAGGACTTATTAAAGTAGATAAGCAGTGCCGTACCAACGCTGATAATATTTATGCAATTGGAGACATCGTTCCTGGCTTGCCGCTTGCACACAAAGCTTCTTATGAAGGCAAAGTAGCAGCAGAAGCGATTAGCGCACATAAATCAGAGGTTGATTACCTTGCAATTCCGTCCGTTGCATTTACTGATCCAGAACTTGCATCTGTCGGTTATACCGAAAAAGAAGCAAAAGAAGCTGGGTATGATGTGAAGTCTTCTAAGTTTCCATTTGCAGCAAATGGACGTGCACTATCCTTAAATAGTACGGATGGTTTCTTGAAATTAATTACACGCAAAGAAGATGGTTTAGTAATTGGCGGACAAGTTGCTGGGCCAAATGCGAGTGATATGATTGCAGAAATCGGGTTAGCAATCGAAGCAGGCATGACTGCTGAAGACATTGCACTTACAATCCATGCACATCCAACACTAGGTGAAATTACAATGGAAGCAGCAGAAGTTGCTTTAGGAACTCCAGTTCATATGATGTAAAAACACTAAAAAAAGTGCCGGGACAAAACCCCAGCAAATGTAAAAAAGGTCAGATAGTTCATCTTTCGATGGACTGCCTGACCATTTTTTATGAATGAGATAATCTCGATATGGATGGTATCTTCGTTGCCTTCGACTACAGGTGGCTGCTTTCTGCGGGCATGGCTTCATCCACCTTTTGTTCCAGTTAACTTCATAGAGGGCCAACCTGTTTATATATAACGATTAGAATTTTATCGATTCAGAAAATGCCTTTCGTTAGCTAATAATAGTAAACAAAAAGGACGAGGACACCACCTGATAAAATTAAAGTACCACACAATAACTATTGGAAGTGTCCTTAAGGGGCAAAGATAGGTGAAAATAAACTTTGTATGCGCGATGGTAAACTTGAGAATGTACACCGTCCGGAATGCAAATCTAATTATAGATAATGGAAATAATCCAAATCAAAAAGATTCCAATCATCGGTTTTGATGATTGGAACCTTTTTTAAGATCCTATGGCTCGTTTTGTCCTAGCCTTTTTGATTGGGATAAAATGATTTTAAGAAAAACAAGATTAGACAATATTGTCTAATCTTGTTTTGCACGTTTACGTTTTACATTAATATGCTTTGCTTCTTCTCTGAACGCTTTTATTAAAGAAAATACAATAAGAATCATAATGATTGTAAATGGAAATGCTGCGATAATCGATGCTGTCTGTAAAGCATTGAGTCCGCCTTGCCAGAGCAGGACTGCTGCAGCACCAGACTGAATAAGACCCCAAGCAAATTTCACGCTATTTGCAGGATATAAGCTTCCGCCCGTTGTTTGCATTCCTAGTACAAATGTTGCAGAGTCAGCAGAAGTAATAAAGAATGTACTAATAAGCAAAATGGCGATGATGGCAATAAAAGTCCCAAAAGGAATATGTTCTAATACAGCAAATAATGCTACTTCTTCTCCAATTGCATCAACATGTTGCATAATGTCTACGCCTTGGAAAAACTCTAAATTGATCGCAGATCCGCCAAATACAGAAAACCATAAAGTTCCAAAGATTGTTGGGACTAATAAAACACCTAGTACGAATTCTTTAACTGTACGCCCTCGGGAAACACGAGCAATAAATGTTCCAACAAAAGGTGACCAAGCAAGCCACCAAGCCCAGTAGAAAATCGTCCAGTCTTTTATCCAAGTTGAATTTTCTGGATCAAAAGGGGTCATTCTTAAACTCATACTTGGCAAATTCTGAACATAGCTACCGAATGTTGTTGTAAATAAATTCAGTATAAATTTGGTTGGACCTAAAAACAAAAGGAGCAACATCAATGCGATAGCAAGTACAATGTTTGTATTACTCAAGTATTTAATCCCTTTGTTTAAACCAGTCATAGCTGATAATAAATATAAGACGGTTACAATAAGGATAATAGACAGTTGAAGCGCAAACGTTTGATTTATGCCAAACACAAAAGATAAACCGCCACTAATCTGAATCGCACCAAATCCCAATGAGGTTGCTACACCAAAAACAGTCGCAAAAACAACGATCGTGTTAATGAGCGTCCCCCATTTTCCTTTTATTTTCTCTCCAAAAAGCGGCTGTAAGATATCGCTGACAAGACCGGAGGATTGTTTGCGGAATTTAAAAAATGCAAGAGCTAAAGCTAATGTAGCATAGATTGCCCAAGGGTGAACTCCCCAGTGGAAAAAACTATATTGCATAGCTGCTTTCGCTGCTTCATTTGTTTCTGCATCCCCATATGGTGGTGTGTGAAAGTGTGATAATGGTTCACCTGCGCCCCAGAACACAAGGCCAATTCCCATACCAGCACTAAATAGCATAGCAAACCATGTAAGGTAGGAGTATTCTGGTTCGTCATTTGGCTTGCCAAGTTTTATATTGCCATATTTAGAGAAAATTAAATAAATGGCAAATATTAAAAAACCAGTTGCACTTATTAAATAAAACCATCCGAATTTATCGACTAAAAACGTTTGAACAACAGTAGTAACATTGTCTAAATTTGCTTGAGGTAAGATCGAATCTGGAATTATTCCCCAAATAATAAATAAAATAGATATTATTGCGGATATATAAAAAACCCGAGTGACCTTTTTCATATTCATTATCCAATCCTTTCTCTAGAAATTAGTATAAACATAAGCGACATATTTATGTACATTTATGTATTTAAACATATCCTCTTTCTATATTCAAATAATCTTGTTTAAAATTATCGGATTATGCCGCTGAACTGATTCTTATATACCCATTAAGTCCTTAATCTAAACAACTTTCTAAAATTTAAACAATTTGCCAGGTATTGTCAACTTCTGTACCATTTTAATATAATAGATTAATAGATTAAAAGGGGGACTGTGTGTTGAAGCGAATTTTGGTTTTATTCGGTATGATATTGATGATTTCTTTAGCTGCCTGTAGTGGCAGTGAAGAAACACTTAAAAAAGACAATGAAACGAATGCATCTAGTCATCAAACAGAACATCAAGAAAAAAAGGTTAGTCCATCTAAAAATAAAGAAAATGATGATCAGAATAAACAAGATAACGATGAAGAAATGGATGAGGAGAAACAAAAGTTTGCAGAGAAAAAATACAAAGTTGATACAAATTCATGGTCTATTGTGCCTCTAGAAGATCAAATAGAGGAAAAAGTAGCTTTGCTGACCATTGATGATGCTCCTGATAACCATGCTGTAGAGATGGCTAAAACGCTCAAAGAATTAGATGTGAATGCTATTTTTTTTGTTAATGGTCATTTTTTAGAAACAGATGAGGACAAGGGAAAGTTAAAGGAAATTTATGATATGGGATTTTTAATAGGTAATCATACATACAGTCATGCATTTTTACCGGATTTGTCAGAACAAGAACAAAAAGAAGAAATCGTGAAAGTAAGTGATATGGTTGAAGAAATTACTGGTGAACGTCCAAAATTCTTCCGTGCTCCAAATGGAGCGAATACAGATTACTCCAAACAGGTTGCTGATAAAGAAGGTATGATTTTGATGAATTGGACATATGGTTTTGACTGGGAACCAGAATATCAGACGAAAGAAGCAATTACAGATATTATGGTTAATACGGAATATCTTAATGATGGAGCTAATTTACTAATGCATGACCGAAAGTGGACCGCTGCGGGTTTGCATGATATCGTTAGAGGTTTAGAAGAAAAAGGATATGAGATCGTTGATCCAAATTCAATACAGACAAAAGAGTAACGAGGTTGGGACAAAACCCTTCTTTATTTTACTTTTCCGTGCGATTTATACTTATTTAGTAATCCCGCTGACTTGCACCGCAGGCGGATGCTTTCCGCGGGCACGGCCTCAGCCTCCTCGGAAGAAAACCACTTCACGTGGGGTCTTGAGCCCCGTGCTGTTCCCGCTGGAGTCAGCCACCTTTCGTTCCAGTCAACTAGATATGAAAAGGGCTTTAATATACTTGTTTTAGTAAACAAAAAGGACACCTTCTGATAAAATTAAAGCCACTACACAACAATTTATCAGGGGTGTCGCTTATGCTTAATTCTTATACCATGAATCAGGTTGTTTTGCCGCTGGATTTAGAAATTAAATTACAAGAAGATGATATTGCCTTTGCCGTGAATGATGTCGTGGAAAGTATTCCGGACGAACTTTCGACTGAAGAGCTAACTGAAGTAGTTGAATAGCTGAATGATACAGTGGCCGGCTATGACAAGCAAATGGAAGCAAGTGAAAATGGAAGTGAACGTAAGCAGCTTCGAGCGTAAAGAACTGAAACAATATCGCAAACGATT
>NZ_JFBD01000045.1 GCF_000709085.1 Virgibacillus alimentarius
AGCCAATCAATGTTGCCAGGTTATCAAATAATTCCACAATGGTGAAAGAAAAAATAACAGCGATCACGCCATACCCAACAGCTCCCATAATATCCATCTGCATGAAAGTCTCAGACATACTTGGCAATTTAAACGAAATAATATCTCCAATCCCTTTAGGGACAGCTGCAGCACCACCGATCATCGCAATAATGGTAGTAGTTGCGATCGTAATCAAAAGCCCTCCTTTTATATTTTTTGCCATTAAAAATCCAGCTATGATGACACCGATTATCGCTATTAAAGGACCTGCTTTTGTCACGTCGCCCAAGCTGACAACGGTTGATTCATCCGTAACAACTAAACCAGCATTCTGAAATCCGATAAATGCAATAAATAAACCGATTCCTACACCAATTGCTGACTTCAATGGGGCAGGAACTCCTTCTACAATTTTTGTCCGGATTCCGGTTACAGTTAAAATAAAGAACACGAGTCCGGATATAAACACAGCACCAAGAGCGGTTTGCCATGTTAGTCCCTCACCGATGACAACGGTATACGTAAAGAATGCGTTCAAGCCCATTCCGGGTGCAATAGCAACAGGATAGTTTACCCAAAGTGCAAACAAGAGCGTACAAAAAACACTCGCATAAATCGTTGCGGCTAGAGCAGCTTCATGTGGAATACCTGCATCAGCTAAAATCATCGGATTTACAATAATAATATAACTCATTGCTAAAAACGAAGTAATGCCGGCTATAATTTCCGTTCTGGCGTTTGTTCCTCTTTCGGATAGCTTAAATACCTTCTCTAATAACCCCTTTTGATTAGGACCTACAGTATTACTTTTTTCCTGGATATCTTCCGCTTGTTTTGACACATCATCATCCCCCTATCTTCGTATTGAATCCATCCTTTGCTAACGCAACATATACATATAACAGTAAGTTGTATATTTCGGTCTGCATTCACCTCCTTAGATAATTATTTAAGAGAACTGCATAAATCCATATCCTTGAAATGATTAAAAAGTGATCGCTAAAGAAGAAATATTAAACAAGAAATAAATTTACGCTGATTGTTTACATGAAGAGAAGTTTTTGTACAAATTAAGCGTTGAAGAGCTTGTATCATAATGCAATCTATATATTTTAAAGAAAAGGAGAATGTTTAATAATAAAGATGCTCTGATGTAAAAGCATCTTTATTATCAACAAGGCTTTTAAATGATGAAATGGAGGATAAACGCTGCTGTAACAAAATACATAACGGGATGGATCTGTTTCATTTGTCCGGTACCTAGTTTCAATAACGTATAAGAGATGAACCCAAATGCAAGACCTTCGGCTATACTAAATGTAAGCGGCATCATAATAATCGTGAGCATAACAGGTATGACAATGGTAAAGTCATCAAATGCAATATTTTTAATTTCCGGAAGCATAAATGCCCCAACAAGAATTAAAGCAGGTGCAATAGCTTCAGTTGGAATATAAGAAATCAAAGGAGCGATAAACAACGTACATCCAAATAACGCTGCTACTACAAGCGCTTTTAAACCGGTTCTTCCACCTTCAGCAATACCAGTCGCATTCTCTGCATAGGCATTTAAAGCTGTCCCACCCAAAGAAGCACTTAAAAGAGTCCCGGCGGCATCGGCCTGCAACGCACGATCAATCCCATCAATTTTTCCGTCCTTACGAACAAGTTTTGCTTTTTTAGCAAATCCAATGAGTGTTCCTGTATTATCAAATAATTCAACAAGCGTAAAAGAAAGAATAATGGAAACAATGCCAAATCCAACAGCTGCTCCTAAATCCATTGCTAAGAAGGTTTCACTGAAACTAGGAATATTTAATGAAAATACTTCTCCAATACTGCTTGGAGAATCTGTATAACCTACAATCATCGAAACGGCAGACGTCAGGAGTATGGCAAGTAACAAACCTCCTTTTACATTTCTGGCAGTTAATATCCCTGCTATAATAAGGCCAAATAATGAAAGTAAAGGTCCCGTAGCTGTTATATCCCCTATTGCTACGATATTCGATTCATCAGAAATAACTAATCCAGCATTCTGAAGACCGAGAAAGGTAATAAACAAACCAATTCCTACCGTTATCGCGGATTTTAAAGAATCTGGAATGCCGTAGATAATCATTGTTCGTATCCCTGTAATTGTAAGGATAAGAAAGACAATCCCCGATATAAATACAGCACCTAACCCTGCCTGCCAAGTCAATCCCTCACCAATTACAACGGTATATGTAAAGAATGCGACCAGTCCGATCCCCGGTGCCACAGCAGCAGGGAAATTGGACCACAAGGCAAATACAATGGTAGCAAATAAAGCAACAAAAATGGTTGCTGCAAGTGTAGCATCTCGTGGCATCCCTGCGTCCGCAAGCATCATTGGAATGACAAAGATAATATAACTCATCGAAACAAAGGTAGTTATACCTGCGAGAATTTCAGTTTTCACATCTGTTGCCCGCTCGGTTAGTTTAAAAAACTGATCCAAGCCTGATTGTTGTTTATTTTTACCGATTTTCACTTCAATTTCTGGCTGCCTCTTTTCTTCAGGGTGTCTGTCATATTTTATTTCTTGTTCCTGTCCTAGATTTGACATACTATTTTCCCTCCCAAAATCTTTGGCTACAGTAGATGGACGAAACATGGATTGGTGAAAATACGATTTATTCCTTTATCACTTCCTTTATCATCTCAGCGATAACGCTAGTTAAAATATATTCTCCATTTTTCATTTCCAGATGAATACCTTGTTAAAAACGGACGCATAATAAAGTGACTATTCTGAAAATTACATGTAAGCACATACATCACCTGCGAAATGTAAACGACATATCGTCTATTACTTTCTTTGGTTGAATCAAGAAAGCAAAAAAACCACAGCAATCCCTGCATTAACAGGAATTTGCTGCGGTTCATTCTTTTCCGATAAACAGAAATGCACGATACCGCCACAAAATATTTAGAAATAAATGCGTATGAACACTTTTACTTCGTTGGAAATATTTTATTTACTATCTATTAATGTAAACGTTTTATTTTTGTTTGTCAAGTTGGAATTTTTATAATTTTTTGGTTATACATGGATACTGCTGATATAATAAGAAAAGCTCACCTTTTATTGTATCGGTTCAATGAACACATCCATAATTCCGCCGCAAATTCCACCATCTTCATAAAATAAACCTTGGGTTAAGTCCACTTGATGCTGCATGGGAATACCTCTCTCTATGACCGCAAAAGACTTTTCAATTACTTCTCCCTCACCACAGCCTCCACCGATGGTACCGTCGATGTCTCCATCTGAATAAATGATCATTTTTGCACCGGTTTCCCTCGGTATGGACCCTTTCGTTCTAATAATGGTGGCAACTGCGGCGCGCTTACTTTCTTTGCGAGCAGACATCACCTTCTCATAAAAATCAATCTTATTCATTTTCTCGATCTCTCCCGAAAAATTAATTTTGAATAACTCGATATTTTTTCTTTTAAAGAACTCCCACTGGCCTGATTTTTCACCTTTAAAATTTCTGCTAAAATACTAATTGCAATTTCTACAGGGGTCTGTGCACCAACATCAAGACCTACAGGGGAATAAATATTAATAAAGTTATGGTCTGTAAATTCATCTTTCAGTTGTTCAAACACACCAGAAATTCTTCTTCTGCTGCCTATCATTCCGATATATACGGTACGTTCTTCTACATCCAGCATTTCTTCACGTTTTAATAACTCTTGTAAACTGACAACATCAAATTTATGCCCCCGTGTTAATAATAGTATATAAGTTTCTGATGTAATGGGAACATTTCTGAAAAAATCAATATACGATGAACAGACAACTTCATCTGCATATGGAAACTTTTTAGTATTCGCAAATTCCTTGCGGTCATCAATAACCGTTACATAAAAACCGAGCATTTTGCCTACTTCGGCGACAGGTTCTGATACATGCCCAGCTCCTGCCACAATTAAATGTGGAGGAACTGGAAAAATTTCTACGTAACATTCTATATGTGTGTTGCGATAAACAACATCAATTGTTTTTGTTTTCTTTTGTTCTAATAATGGCAGACAATTCTCTATTATTTTCTGCTGGAAGTCTTGCGGCATTTTACTTTCATCGTATAAAGTTCCATCCTTATAAAGAATAATTTTTGCGCCGATGAAAGATATTTCTGGAAGATTCGTAATTGTAATGAGAACGGCATCGTTATGCTCATTAACTGCTTTTGTAAGCCTTTTAAATAACTCCTCGCTCATCATTGGGATCACCTCGAAATAAGCGATGGCTTTTTCGTTGCCTGCATAGCATGATAAATACGTTCTGGAGTGGCTGGCAGACGGTTAATTCGTGCTCCTGTCGCGTCATGAATTGCTGCCATGATTGCTGGAATGATTGGTATCATGACAACCTCAGCAATTCCCTTTGCCCCAAACGGTCCGGTTTCCTCATTAGACTCTACTGGTATTGTTACAATCTCAGGCGTTTCCCGAATAGTCGGTATAATGTAATCTGTAAAATTTTTCGTTTTATGCATCCCATCTTCGATCAGCACATCTTCATACAAGGTGTAGCCAATTCCCATAACGGCACCACCCTCCGATTGTCCTTCAAGACCTTGTGGATTTAAGACTTTTCCCGCATCTGGAATCGCTACGACTTTCAGGACATCTGTTTGTCCTGTGAGTGTATCCACTTCTACCATTACAACGTGTGTCATATAGCCGTATAAGTGATGGGGAGCACCGCCAGAGTTTCGAAGTTCTTCTTTTTCTTTTGGCAAATAAAAGTGACCTTCTACTCGTGTTGATTTACGTTTATCTAATAAAATTTCACAAATTTGCTTATATGTTACAAACTGGCTTTCATCCCCTGCGACCATTAATTTATTGTTGGCCAGCTCTATTTCAGATTTGGGTACATCTAAGATTTCTGCGGCAGTTTCTGAAAGCAAATTAATCATGTTGGGCGCGGCTGTTGCGATTGCTCGACCACCAGTGTATGTTGACCTAGAAGCGGAAATAGTGCCGCTATCGAGTGTTTTTGTTGTATCACCCTGGACAACGATGATATGATCAAGACTGCATTTGAGACACTCCGCAGCAACTTGTGCGTAAACCGTTCCATTTCCAGTACCAATTTCTTCAATGGCTACTCCGACTTTAAATCGACCATCCTCAAGCAGTTCCATGGTAGCCGCTCCATAATCAGGGCTGCCAAGACCCATCCCCACACCATGAAACGAAGTAGCTATTGCAACACCTCTCTTCTTCCATGGTTCACTAACTTGGGATTTATATAAATCTCTATTTTTCCACAGGTCACATTGTTCAGCTTTCTCTAATGTTTCGATTGTACCAACGCTCGATTTGACAACATGACCTAAGCTTGAAACATCGCCCTGGCGGTATGCATTTTTCTTTCTAATCTCAACGGGATCAAGACCTGTTTTTTCTGCCAGCATATCGATATGTGTTTCAATCCCTGTGCAAACTTGATTTACTCCAAAACCACGAAAAGCACCTGCAATTCCATTATTTGTATAGACGCAAAAACCTTCCATATCAACATTCGGAATTTTATAAGGTCCTGATGCGTGTTCGATAGCCAGTGCAGTTACTGCACCTCCAAGTGAAGCATATGCACCTGTATCTGCAATAGCACATACTTTATTTGCTACTAGGCTTCCATCCTTGGTTGCACCTGTTTTAACAGTAACTTTAAAAGGATGGCGTTTGATTCCGGCAAGTACAGATTCTTCACGACTTAAGTGAATTTTGACTGGTCTGCCGCTAATGTTATGTGCTAATAATGCAAGGTGAATCTGTACCGTAATCTCATCTTTTCCTCCAAAGCCACCACCATTTGGACTGGAGTAAACATGAATTCTTTCCGGATTTAATGCAAGCGCCCGCGCGATTTGCAATTTGTCTCTGTGGCCATATTGTGCAGGGCATTGTATCATGAGTGAACCATCAGGCTTAAGCATTCCCCAGCCGCCCTCTGTTTCAATAAAAGCATGCATTTGTCTTGGTGAATAAAAAGTGTTCTCGAATATATAGTCTGCCTCTTCAAAACCTTTATCAATATCTCCATTACGAATAGACACATGGCTGTGGATATTTCCATCTGGATGGAGCTTGGGAGCGCCTTGAACCATTGCCTTTTCAGCGTCAGTAACAGGGTCAAGCACTTCATAGTCCACCTCAATTAATTCAAGAGCCGATTCGGCTGCTTCAAGTGTTTCTGCCCCTACAAGAGCCACAGCGTCTCCTGTACACCGAACAACATTTTCGCATAAAACAGGCTGATCTGGTGTTACAATTCCAAAACCATTAAAACCTGGGATATCCTTATGTGTAAGCACACAAACCACATCCGGATGAGCTTCCGCCTTTGTTGTATCAATTGATTTGATCTTAGCAAAGGGATACTTTGCGCGCAATACTTTTCCCCACACCATATTTGGATAGTTATAATCCGTTTTATATTTCTGTTCCCCTGTCACTTTTTCAGATCCATCGATTCTTTTTACAGGTTTACCGACCCATTGTAAATTTTGCTTATCTTTGTATGCTTGTGTTTCTTCCACTTGTTTACTCATCTTTCATCCCACCTTTTCATTAAACGGTATAACCCGCGCTCTAACAATGCACTTGCCATGCTCCGTCTATATTTGGCACTTGCTCTAACATCTGAAATGGGCATCACTTCTTTCCAGGCAGCTCCTGCTATATCCTGAATTGCTTCATCATGGAGCGGATTTATGGTAAGCATCCTTTCACATTTTTCAGATCGAACGATTGTTGGCGCGACTGAACCAAATGCGATTTTTCCGCCGAGACATTCTCTGGACTTTTCACCCATTTTTAATGAAATGGCGACATTAACAATAGAAATGGATTGCGCCTTACGCGGTCCTAGCTTTTCAAAAATACCAATTTCATTCTCCGTTTGCGGGCGTATGATAATATTTGTAATCATTTCCTCTTGTGCTTGCACGGTTCTGCCCGGTCCCACAAAAAATTCATTGATAGGTACAATTCGTTTTTCCATCAATGAGGTTAGTTCAATTTGCGCATCGAGGACGAAAAGAGTTGGTATGGTATCCCCTGCCGGTGAAGCAGTGGCAATATTTCCCCCAATGGTTCCCATATTTTGCAGTTGTACGGCACCAACTTCTTTTGAGGCGGCTGTTAATACATCTGCTTTTTTTTGAAGTAATCCTGAATGGACAATATCTGTATGTGTCGTGAGTGGCCCAATGTGGATTCCATTCTCCTCTTCCTTAATATAACGAAGTGAATCCAGTTGTTTGATATTAATCCACGTATCTGGTAGCCAAGCACCATCTTTCATACGAACAACTGCATCTGTTCCACCTGCAATAAAACGCGATGTTTTATCCTTTTCGCCAAGATGGTATAGGCATTCTTCAACCGTTTGTGGTGAAATCATTTCTATTTCTGAAACTTTCATGGTAAGCCCCCTTCAGAAAAATTTTTAAGATAATCCTCTGGTTTGTTAAAGTTAAACAGAATGGATGGATCCTGAACTTCTAAATACATGATACGCTCAGCATAATCACTGACAATTTGTCTTAATCCTTTTGTATTTTCGCGAACAGCTAATAAGTCATCTTTCAAATTGCCGTGGAATAAAATTGGATGTCCCCGTTTATTTTCGTAAACAGGTATGATCGCTGCAGATTGAATTAATTTATCTGACATCTTCGTTAAGGTATGACTTGGCACGGGCTGGTCTACGTTACATATGAAAATACCTTTCGCATTATCAGAAACATTTGATGCTCCAATTCGAATGGATGAGCTCTTTCCTTGCTTGTAATGATCATTTCTTACAATTTTCAAATGATCATACTGCGTCATCACTGAATGAAGCTGGTCTGCTTGGTAGCCAAGAACAACAACAATTTCACGTACTCTCGCCTGGTGTATTTGTTCGATTTGGTATTCGATCAGTGTTTTTCCTTGCCACGGAAGTAAAGCCTTTAATTTTCCCATTCGGCTGGAGAAACCTGCCGCAAGCAATATTGCCGACATTCCTTTTTTATTCAATTCGTCGTCTCTTCCATCGTAAGTTGTTTCCTTGCGGCTGTTTGTACTGCTTTCATTATTTTGGTGTATCCGGTGCATCGACAAAGGTTGCCCCCAAGTGCTGTTTTAACTTCATCATCAGTAGGAACATGGTTTATACCGTCTAAGAATGACCTGGAAGATACAATCAATCCAGGTGTACAATACCCACACTGTGTTGCACCTTCATCAACAAATGCTTGCTGTACAACATCCATATTCGACGTTAAACCTATCCCCTCAACAGTGATAACGCTTACATCGTGTATTTGACCTATTAAAACAAGACAAGAACAAACAGAAACTCCATCCAGTAACACAGTACAAGATCCACACTCCCCCTTGCCGCAACATTCTTTGCTGCCTGTTAAATCAAATTCATCTCTAAGTACATCCAATAATGTTTTTGTTGGTGCACAATTCACAGAGACATTTTTTCCATTAACTTTAAAATGAATGTCTTTCAAACGATCAACCTCCATGTATTTTGTATAGAAGCCATTTTCAATAGTTTTGGATAATGATTTGTTTGAGGATTACAGGGAAGATTCATAGAACACAGAAGTACGTAAAAAAAGGTGCCATTAAAAAGCTACGAAAAGGTGCCTCACACAAAATGAAGGCGCCTTTTCGTAGCTAAGGTTTACGGTTCCCTGTAGAAACCCCCAAACGAATATTGAGGTTATACGAAAAACGGCTCTTTACAAATGAAAATGACATATTTTTGTAATTGTTTAAATTATATCCGGCGTATACTTTTTTGTCAATATACAATTTTCTAAAAATTACAGGAATTAGCTTGATTATGTTTACAAAATTCTTTAAGAAATCATTCTCTTTCCTTTTATTTTTCATGCTATAATTGCTTAGTAGCTTTATCTATTAGTAGAAAGGTTGGCATCAATGAACAGAAGAACTTTTTTAAAAAAGGCATTTGGGAGCTTTTTAGCTTTCATTGGGCTTAGCGGTGGAACTTACTATTATGCACGCGAAATAGAACCTTCTTTACTTGACGTTCATAAAAAAACAATTACTTCATCCAATCTATCAAAAAGTTTTAATGACTTTAAAATCGTTCAATTTTCAGATACCCATATCGGTTTTCACTATACACTCGAGCAATTTAATGAGTTGGTAGAGAAAATAAATAAATTAAACCCAAATTTAATTGTTTTCACCGGCGATTTGGTCGATGAGCCAAACAATTTTCATAATAAGGGAGAGCTGACTGAAGCTTTAAAAAAACTAACATGTACACACGGTAAATATTGGATTTATGGCAATCATGATCATGGCGGTTATGGCACAAACAAGATGAAGAAGATCATGGATCAAGCCGACTTTCATCTGCTAAAAAATGAACATGCACGGATCGAAGAAAGTAACGATCAATTTATTTTAGGCGGTATTGATGATGTTATGCTTGGAAGTCCAAATTTAAAACAAACTTTAAGAAAGGCAAACCCCGACTTATTTACGGTTATTCTGGCCCATGAACCTGATTATGCAGATACAACCCGCAAATTCCCTGTAGATATTCAGTTATCAGGTCATAGTCACGGAGGTCAAGTTCGCTTTCCATTTTTGGGACATTTATATACCCCCCTCTATGCAGAGAAGTATGTACAGGGCGAATATCAGTTTACCAACGAAAGATTAACACTTTACGTCAATAGAGGAATCGGCACAACGAGATTGCCATACCGCTTTTTATGCAAACCCGAAATACATGAATATACATTACAATCAAGCAAATAAGGAAAAATGCATTCCGTTGGCAACATCCAACCAAATGCATTTTTTTGTGTCAAATAAATAATTATATTGCAAGTAGACGAGCTTTACGTTAAGCTTAATTTATGACAAATGAAGAAAGGAGAATTTTCCCATGGGTGAACAAATTCCTTTACATGAACTCGCTAAAGCTATCTATACCATTAATAGACATGCTAAAACTGCCCCAGAACCTAAGCATTTATACTATATAAAAAAGAAAACCATTCAGCGATTACTCCAGGAAAAACGTGCAACAAAGATTGGCCTTCACTTTTCAGACCATCCAAAACGGAGTAACCAACACTCCACTTCACTTGTTAAAGTGGATAATTATTATTTTCATGTCCCTCCAACCAAAACAGATTTTAAGGAACTTAAGCATCTAGGTACACTCGATCAAAGTTATCGAAACCCAAAAACGAGAATGTCGCTTTCACAGGCTAAAAGGATCATCTACCGCTATATCGATTGGAAGCCTAAGAAGCACCGCCATCAGAAAAAGCAATATACATCTCCTTATTACACCCCTTCATCCTTAGGTAAAATGGAGTGGCCTCCTAGAAGAACATAATCCTGTACTTCCTGTATATACTCCCATGTTTTAATATTTCCTTTTAAAGGTATATGTAATAAAGGAAGGGTATCATTTTGATTAAATGAAAGGACTTCACTTATGAAATATGCAAAACAAATACATATTTTAAAGGATCATTATGGCAAACTTTCAGCGGATGAAAAAGAATTGGTAATACATTTAGTACCGCCCGAACATGAAACACCGGAGGACATGGATAGAAGAAGTACAAGTTCAATTCAAGTGACGAATACGAAAATGAATCAATGAGGCTGTTCCTTAAAGGTGCTTACTTTTTTTCAGCCTCTTTTATGGTTTAATTATTTCTTTTTAAAACCCGTTGAAGACTGTGATATAAGATCATAATACCTCCCCAAATAGCGAGGCACTGCAATGTTATTTTTAACAAATTCAATAAGCTATCAGAAAGATCACCCAAGAATAACACGACGGTAAAAAAAATGGCAACAACGAATAAGCTGCTTGTCAAGTAGCTTAAGAATCGAATAGACCGAAGCATGACAAACCATGACATGATAGGTTTTATCATGAGATAGCTTATGCAGACCCCTAAAAAAACCAATATAAAATAGATGTACTCCGCTTGAATAGTAACGAAGGAATAAAGCAGTACATAAAGCCAATCCGAATGGGTCATAGAATTCACTTCTTTCACAATGGTAATGCAAAACGTTAGAATGATAAGATTGTTATGATCCAGTTTAAACTTTCATAGCGCTTGTTATACATGATGTACAAAAAAGAAACTAAAAAACCAGAAACGGCATCCCATGCTTTCTGGCTTTTTTAATTCAAGAATTTATTTATGTTCGACTACGATAGTTCAAGATTTTTTCGTTTATGATCAACTAAATCTGTTTGCTTCTTTTCCAACTTCATTTCAATTTGACTAATCTTTTTTTCATCAGCCAATAATGCTTTTTTATTTTCTTGAACAAGTTGTTCAAATGAATACATTTTTGATCGCATATTTTATACACTCCTTTTCTTTCCCTTCATTTTAATTATAACCAATTTCTCCGGAAATAAATCATAATTTTGTGAACAATTTAGTAAAATTTAAAAAATTTGATATTTCTTTATATATTTTTAACGTATATTTTGAAATAGTAAAGAATGAAAATGATATAATAGGAATACATTAAAAAAGAAGATGCTTAGCTATTTCTCTGTCACATTCTTCTTTCGGCTATATCGATTTAACATTCTATCTAGTTCCTGGCTTAATTTAATTGATTCTTTACTCGTAAATCCTTTTTCTATAGCTACCGTCATCATCTTGTTGCGTAAAACCTCGATATGTTCAAGTAATTTTTCAGATGTACACATTTAATTAAGATAGTCTCCTCTTTATGTATTATTGTATTGTCAGCAAAAATATACTTTCCGATGCTTTTTCTTTTCGTTTTCATCAACGAATTAAAAAATATTATTTTCCAATGTAGGAATAGATTTCGGTTCTTCCTCACACAAATGTACCTTTGACAGTTTAACATATAAAGAGGAAAAATAGAATTTGGATCATGATATAAAAAATGTATTCATTATACCGATTATAGAACAATCGTTCTTATATGTAAAGTTAGATAACTAAAGTGTTTTGAAAAATATATTAAATATATATAATTTAATATATATAACTGTTGTATATAATTCGAAACCTAAGAATCACTGTGCTAATATATTATATGAACTTGTTTTTTTGAGAAAGGATGTCCTCATTGACTAAGTCAAAAAAGAAAAATGAATGGGTGGAATGGATAAAAGCTATTGTAATCGCTATTGTAATTGCTTTTTTATTAAGAAATTTTGTGTTTGCAACATCTATTGTCGATGGGGATAGTATGGCCCCTACATTAGAAAACGGGGAAAGGGTTGTTTTTAATAAATTTTCTTATTTAATTGGTGACCCTGAACATGGAGATATTGTTATCATTCAGAGGCCACAAAAAAATTATGTGAAGCGTATTATTGGACTGCCTGGAGAAACAATAGAGATTGTAAATCATGATATATATATAAATGGTAAAAAATATGAAGAAAATTTTGTAAATAAAGAAGCTAAAATGCTTACTGGTAATTTTGGCCCCATTAAAATTCCAGAGGGAAGCTATTTTGTAATGGGTGATAATCGGGCCATCAGTAAGGATAGCCGAAATGGGTTGGGTTTTATTTCCAGAGATGATATTATTGGAAGGTCAGAATTTATTATTTTTCCATTTAATGAATGGGCGTTAACAAGATAAAATTAAACACATCATAAAAAGCGGAAAACGCAGGTAACATGCGAATCCGCTTTTTTACTATTATCCTTTGTCAAAAATACAATATCCAAGATTTAGCAGAATGATACCAAAGCAAGCAATACCAAAAATTGTCTCCCACATAGCTGGCACCCCCCTTGTAGCATGTATGTACACAAAATTTATTTTTTGATGAACATTGATATAAATCCTACCTTCTTATCATACCAATAAACATAACCTAAATAAAGCAAAATTTCGCTCAATCAACCGTGACAAACGTCCATACACTACATTATAGGTGTCATACAATGTAGTGTAAGTTTTATGGAGGTGAATCATGATGAGTTACGGTTATGATGGTGGTTATCACGAAGGATATTATGGATACGGATATGGTTCAAGAAACAATTTTGCGTTAATTGTAGTACTCTTTATCCTTTTAATTATTGTCGGCACAGCGTTTTATTGCTAAATTGTTACTGTATTTCAAGGCTGTTTCAATCTGAGGGCTTCTCGCTTGAAACAGCCTTTTTTATTTCCTAAATGCTTTAACCAATAATTAATTTTTCTTTTGGATAACGGTAGTTTCCTCTTTTTTTATTCTTTTTAAACATAAATAAAAAGGTTATGATGCCTACCCGTCCAATAAACATTAAGATCATTAGGATTATTTTAGAGATGCTCGTTAATTCGCTTGTAATGCCTAAGGATAGACCAACCGTCCCAAAAGCAGAAGTAACTTCAAATAATAGTTGTGTGATCGTAAAAGGTTCTATAATGGAAATAAGAAAAACGGAACTAAAAACAGTTATAACTGCCATAAGTGTAACGGTCACTGCTTTTAGCAGATCTTCCTCATAAACTTCACGTCGAAAGATACGAATTCTTTCCCCACCTCTAGCGTACGTAAGAATGAAAATCACTACCAGAGCAAATGTGGTTGTACGAATACCGCCACCAGCACTGCTTGGTGAAGCTCCTATAAACATCAATATAGACATAAAGAGATGATTTTGTTCCGTTAACAAACTGACATCCATGGTTGATAATCCACCACTTCTCGTCGTAACCGATTGAAACAAGGAATAAAATAGATTTTCATGCCACGCTTTATCAGCAAAGAAATTTCCGCTATCTAATAAATAAATAAATAACGTTCCTATCATAATCAAAATAAAAAACGTACTTGTCGTTACTTTTGTAAAAAGACTAAATCGGAAATGTTCCCTTTCAGCCGATTTTGCGAATATAAATTTCTTTACTTCTATCAGTACAGGAAAACCGATTGCTCCAAAAATAATCAATAACATGTTTACAAATTGGACAAAGTAATCATGTTTAAAGACCATTAAGGATTGACCTGTTATATCAAATCCACCATTAGATATTGCGCTGATTGTTCCAAAAAAACCATGCAAATAGGCTTCTTTTGCAGTTGGAAAGTATTGCAAGAAATATGTCCCAAGGACAATAAAACCAATAAATTCAATAGTAAAAAGAACATAAATAATTTGCTTAATTAAATGAACCATGCCTTCAAACGTTGTTTGGTTTTGATCAGTCATAATTAAACGGCGTTCTTTTAATCCGATCTTTTTACCTAAAAGAAGCCAGATAAAGGTACCGATCGCCATTACACCCACAGCACCAAGTTGCAGTATGACAGCAAGCAAAATAATGCCTGTTGTACTTAATGAATTTGCAATCGTAATCGTGCTCAAACCTGTCACACTAAGTGCACTGACTGCAGTAAAAAGGATGTCAATAAATGGGATATCTACACCATCCTGATGTGCAATCGGTAAAGCTAATACAATTGTGGATACAATCACAGCTATAAAATAAAATAATAATAAGATTTGTACTGGTGATAGTCTGTTTATCCAGTGAATTCGGCGAAAGTTCATCTTGCTACTCCTTCTTCGCTGATATAAAAATTTAAAAACATACATTCATTATAGCAGTCGTAATGCATGAATGCTTGTGTTTTCCTTATTTTATTTTATAGATCATAAAGGTATCGTCTTCTTTATAATAACTCCTTAAATTTCTCAAGAAGTTCCTCTCCCTGATACCCTTCTTCAACTAATGCGGTAAGCATTTCTTGAATTTTGTCCTTTTGCTTATCCACAATAGAACCTTTGAATAATACGTTCATTTTTGAACCAATTTCATTAACACCAATGATGGACGTAAGGAAGGTTGCAGGACTATTGCTCTCTTTCGTTATTTTTACTTGGATCAATACTTCATCTTTTTCTTCCTGTAAATTTTTAAAGAACTCCAAATACGCTTGTTCAATATATGCTTCGATGAGCCACGTATTTTCTTCGTCCTCACGATTAATCGTTAATCCATCGATTAGTGGTATATCTGTTAAATGGATATCTTCTTCTTTTTCCTCAATGATTTCCAAACGTTTTAGTTTAAATGTTTTCATTTCCTATCCACCTATATAAGACATTTCAATTTTCTTCCGTTTCTTATGTTTTCCTTCTGACCGTTCGTCCGAATAACGATCTTTTCTTTTTCCCCATAAAGATATCAATTCTGTTTCCAATTCTTCATCTGTTAAGCCTTTTCTCAGTTTTTCTTTTATGTCAAATCCATCTGAAGCAAAAAGGCATGTATAGAATTTCCCGTCGGCGGATAATCGCATGCGTGTGCACGTTCCGCAGAATGAATCTGTCACAGATGATATGACACCTATTTCTCCTGTTCCGTCCATATAACGGAACCTAGAAGCAACTTCACCATAATAATGCTCTTGGGCAGATTCAAGAGGCATTTCTTTATGAATGGTATCAATAATTTGCTTTTTAGAAACAACATTGTTTAAGTCCCAGCCATTATAATTCCCAACATCCATAAATTCAATGAATCGTAAAATGACATCCGTTCCTTTGAAATGGCGTGCCATTGGCAATATTTGGCTTTCATTCATACCTTTTTTCACAACCATATTTATTTTCACTTGTAAGCCTGCATCCAGAGCAGCTTCAATTCCTTTAAGTACTGGTAATGCTACGACACCTTTTCCGTTAATCTGTTTAAAAACGGCATCTTCAATTGCATCCAGACTAACATTCACACGTTTTAATCCTGCTCTCCTGAGTTTTTTTTGCCTTTTTTGGTAAAAAAACAGCATTTGTGGTTAATGCAATATCATCAATACCAGGTATGTTTACTAATCTTTGGATTAATTGATCCAAATCTTTTCGCATCAATGGTTCCCCGCCTGTGATACGAATCTTATTAACACCAAGCTCAGAAAACTTTTCTGCCAATCGGACAATTTCATCAAAATGAAGTAATTCGCTTTCAGGTAGAAAGGGGTAGTCGTCGCCGAAAATTTCCTTTGGCATACAATACGTGCAGCGAAAATTACATTGATCAATAACTGAAATCCTCAAATCCTTCAATGGGCGGCCAAAATGATCTTTTATTGGTTCTATATCTTTACTCATCGAGATCTCTCCTTTACAACCTAAAATGCTTCTTGACCTTCCATATCATCAAGCAATAAAACATCGACCTCTGAGCCAGCTTCAAATCCTCTTGTTCCTCCAGGTAGCATCATTAAACAAGTGGCATTTGCAAGTGAAGAGACAACGTTGGATTTATCAATCCCAGACGGATGTACATAGATGGAACTTTTATTAAAAGTAAGATAACTGCGAACAAATCTTGTAAATGGATTCGGTTTTGGAAAATCAACACCTAAATTTGCGGTAATATGCTTTAAAAATGGCTTCTTATTAAATAATTTCGATTGCAAAACCGGTCTTACAAATAGCTCAAATCCAACGTAACAAGCAGACGGATTACCGGACAAACCAAAGAGCAATTGATTCCCTCTTGTTGCAACCGTTGTTACACTGCCAGGACGCATTCCTACTTTATTAAATAGTACATCTGCTCCTAATTTATCGTAGATGGCTGGCATTAAATCAAAATCACCTACGGAAACACCGCCTGTTGTAATTAATATATCTACCTTATTTAATGCATTGTTAATTGTCTGATAGCTTGTTTCCAATTCATCGGCCAATTTACCAAAATAAAGGCATTCTCCGCCGACTTTTAAAATTTGCGATTCGATCATATATGCATTCGAGTCGCGGATTTTACCTGGCTCGAGTGGCTGGTCTGCGTCTAATAATTCTGTGCCTGTAGCAATTACACCGATTAATGGCTTTTTAGCTACACAAACTTTGCTATATCCGAACGTAGCAAGCAATGCTTTTACCCCTGGATTGATTAGCGTTCCTTGTTCAATAAGTACATCCCCTTTTGATACTTCCGAACCTTCTTTTATAATATTTTGATCTTTTTCCATTTTCCGTTTGATGGACATGTAAGGCAGATTATTCTTCTCATATGTCTGGCAAACTTCGAACATCGCTACACAATCTGCACCTTCTGGAATCATTGCACCTGTCATGATGCGTGTTGCTTGTCCTTTTTGTAATGAAATTTTTGGCACGTTACCTGCACCAATATGTTCAACAACTTCAAATTCAACAGGATTATTGAAAGAAGCATCAGCGGTATCGATCGAACGTAATGCAAAACCATCGTAAGGTGACTTATCGAATGATGGAACATGATTTGTAGCGATAATGGGTTCCGCCAACCTTCTTTGATCACAATCATGTAAAGAAATTGTTTCTTTTTTACCGTATTTTTGATATTGCATTACTTTATGAACAGCTTCTTCAACTGGAATCGGCTTACGTATTTCAACCATTAAATTCTCTCCCCCCCAAGTAATCGCAAGTAGCATTTTTGTCTATCTTTAGTTTATCAAAAATAAGCTGCATTTGGTATGTTTTGCTTTCATACGTCCATTTGTCATCAAGCTCTTTTAAAAGGTAAAAAGTAGAAAGTATATTTATATTAATAAATCGAATTCTAAATAGTGAAGCTTATAAAGGAGGATGATTCATTTGACAGTAGGAACTCAGGTGAAACAAACAATTGCAGGTTTAAAAAGTGCCCAAGCGAGTCTTGAGCAATTTGCGCTAGAGACTGAAAATAAACAAGCAAAACAAATGTATCAAAACGCTGCACAACAAACACAAGCAATTGTACAAAGCGTTGAGCCAAGAATGCAACAAATTGAACAGGAAGAACCTCAATATAAGCAACAGTAGGCTTTTTTGAGGGGGTTATCCCCCCTCAAGCCTTTATTTATCTTGAGTAGGAAATGAGTGAGAGAATCATGTACAGAATCATTTTAATGATTGGATTTATTTTTTTATTTGTTGGTTGTAATGCGAATTCCAATACAGATACATCACAACAAGGTGAGAAAAATAATGATATTGAATTAACCGAAATTTCCAATACGAAAACGGTAGATCAACAACCTTCCAATCAAGCGAAACAAGTTCTCCAAAAGTATACAAATATAACGAAAGTAAAAGCTGCAAATACATCAAAATTACTCTTAATCGCGATTGATATTAAACATAGTAAACGCTTCAGTTTGAAAAAAACGGAGCAATACCTTGCTAAAAAAATGAAAAAAGATTTTCCTGATATGAAAGTGGAATTTTCTACCGACCAAAAAATTGTGCTAGAGCTTGATCAACTGGAGAAAGATTTACAAGCAAATAAGGTATCAAATAAAGAACTTAAAAAACGACTAAAAAAGCTTGCTAAATTGAAAAACGAAAAAACGTAAAGGAGAAAAGAAAAATGGCAGATAAAAAGAAGAAAAACTTGCCACCGGAAGCACAACAATATCAAGCGTTTCAACAGAAGAGGGAAACAAAGCGACCCCTTTTTAAAAATTGCCTCAAAGCATTCTTTGTAGGTGGGTTTATTTGTTTTATCGGCCAGCTTATTACTACATTTTATATTTATTTCTTCAATTTTACTGAACAGACTGCAGGCAACCCGACTACAGCGACGTTAATTTTTCTTACCATGTTGGCGACTGGTTTTGGGATTTATGATCGAATTGGACAATTTGCAGGTGCCGGTACAACTGTTCCGGTAACCGGCTTTGGAAATGCGGTAATAGCTTCAGCCATTGAACATCGAACGGAGGGATTCATCATGGGCGTTGGGAGTAGTATGCTCAAATTAGCCGGACCTGTCATTGTATATGGCGTTTTCTCAGCGTTTATTGTTGCACTTATAAAAACATTTTTAACGAAGTGGAGTGGGTTTTAAATGCTAATTGGGCATCGAACATGGTTATTTACCAACAAACCTGTCATCGCTTCTACTGGTGTCGTAGGTGGCCCTTTTGAAGCGCGTGGAAACATTCCAAATGATTTTGATATTCTACACGATGACACATGGCTAAAACAAGATTCATTTGAAAAAGCACAACAAATATTGATGGAAGAAGCTTGTCAAGTTGCGGTTAAGAAACTTTCAATGGATAAAGAACAAGTGCAATTCTTTATCAGCGGGGATTTAATTAATCAAATCACCCCAACTAATTTTGCCGCAAAAACAATTGGAATACCGTATTTTGGCTTATTCAGTGCCTGTGCAACATCAATGGAAAGCCTAGCTCTATCTGCTTTCATAATCAATAATAATGGTGCAAATTATATTTTAAGCGGAACGGCTAGTCATAATTCAGCAGCAGAAAGGCAATTTCGCTACCCTACTGAATATGGAGGCCAAAAACCTCCAACGGCTCAATGGACAGCGACAGGTGCAGGATGTGCACTTATAGCAAAAGAAGGAAAAGGTCCAGTAATAACGTCAGCAACGATAGGAAAGGTCGTAGATATGGGGATTACAGACCCATTTAATATGGGCGGAGCGATGGCACCAGCTGCAGTGGATACAATTACAACCCATTTAAAAGAGAAAAATGTTGATCCTTCTTATTATGATTATATTATTACAGGTGATCTAGCCCATATCGGTAGAGAAATATCCTTGGACCTCCTACAGAAAAATGGCATTAATGTAACGGCAGAACAATATGTTGATTGCGGACTCATCCTTTACAGAGAAGGACAGCCTGTTTTAGCCGGAGGAAGTGGTCCTGCCAGTTCTGCTATTGTTACGTATGGACATTTTATCAATTTACTGAAAAAAGGTGAAATTAATCGTATTCTCGTCGTAGCTACAGGCGCGCTTCATTCACCATTAAGTGTGAATCAAGGTGACTCAATCCCATGCATTGCACACGCCGTTTCCATTGAGTCGGGAAGTGGTAGCTCATGATCTTTTTTTGGGCATTTGTCGTAGGTGGACTTTTTTGTGTGATCGGACAAATTATGTTTGATGTTTTTAAACTTTCTCCGGCTCATACACTGACCATCTTAGTTGTTTCAGGTGCTGTTTTAAATGGCCTCGGTTTATATGAACCATTGATTGATTTTGCGGGTGCAGGTGCTACCGTTCCAATTACAAGTTTCGGTAATTCACTTGTTCACGGCGCGATGGCTGAAGCAGAGGCTCATGGATTGATCGGTGTTATAACTGGAATGTTTGAAGTAACAAGCTCAGGTATCTCTGCTGCAATTATTTTTGGTGTCATCGGAGCACTTATTTTTAAAGCCAAGGGATAAAGTTTTTAAAAGGAGTTGATTAATATGACAGTTGGATCCCATGTTAAAGGGTGTTTTTCGTCTATTAAGAGTGCTGAAGCATCACTTGAGATACTAGCTAATAAGACGCAAAGTATAGAAGCACAACAAGCCTTTAAACAGGCTGAACAATTGATGACTGAAATTAAGGATGACTTACAGAAACAGGTAGTCTTTCTTACACAAGAAGAGCCAACCTATAAATAAGCGAAAGAAAGGAGATTTCTATGCCAGGATGGGTTGAAATTCTCATTCGAACTATTAGCCTCGTAGTTATTCTGTTTTTAATGACAAAATGGCTGGGGAAAAAGCAATTAGCACAACTTAATATTTTTGAGTTTATATCCGGTATTGTCTTAGGTGGGGTTGTGGCTATTCACACCAGTAACACAGATACCCGGATGATTTATGGGATCCTTGCTATGGCAATCTGGTTTGCCATTCCATATGCAGTGAATTTTATTTCTTTAAAAAGCAAAGCCTTCCGCAATTTTACGCAAGGAAGAAGTACGGTTGTTATTCAAGATGGCAAAATTATGGAAGACAACCTGAAGAAAGAAGGATATACCACAGACGATTTGCTTGAGAACCTTCGCAGTAAAAATATGTTTAAAACCGCAGACGTAGAATTTGCTGTACTTGAACCATCAGGTACGTTAAATGTTTTACCAAAAACAGAAAATAAACCTTTGACTCCTAAAGATTTTGGGCTTAAACCTTCCCCCAAAAAAGAACCTCAAACCGTTGTCATGGATGGAAGAATGATGCTTGAACCATTAGCCAATTTAAACTTAAATCCGAATTGGCTAGAGACGGAATTAGATAAGCTAAACGTGAGCATTGAAAATGTTTTTCTTGCACAAGCGGATAGTGATGGACAGGTAACCGTTGATTTATATGACGATCAAATCGCTGTTCCTGATCCTACAGAAAAGCCACTCCTCCTTGCAACGATAAAAAAATGTCAGGCTGATCTAGAGTTATTTGCCTTAGAAACAGAAAATAAAGAAACAGAACAAATGTATCAAAAAAACAGCCAAAAAGCACAACAGGCTATCGATCTCATCACTCCGTATTTAAAATAAGCCTATAAAAAGGTCCCCGTTTCGTGTAAGATTGGTGTAGGTACTTCTATCTTACAGGGAAAAGAGATGAATGTTTTGAAAGAGAAGTTAAAAGCCTACCGATTTCCATTAATTCTTCTTTCTTCTATTTTCATCGGATCAATCGTTGGATTCATTTTTGGCGAAAAGGCGAATGTGATCAAACCATTAGGTGATATTTTTATCAACCTATTGTTTATGGTTGTCATTCCCCTTGTTTTCTTTTCCATTTCGTCTGCCATTGCAAACATGAATAGTATGCGACGACTTGGAAAAATTATGGGGTCGATGATTTCCATTTTTGTGCTTACTGGACTTATTGCATCTATCGTTATGCTTGCTGCAACAGTCATGTTTCCACCTGGGTCTGGTACAGATATTCCATTAGAGACACCAGATGATGTCGAACAATTAACCGTATCTGAGCAAATCGTAAATACATTTACGGTTCCGGAATTTGTTGATTTATTTTCTCGTGACAGTATGCTGGCATTAATTATTTTTTCCGTACTTATCGGGGTAGCTACAGGGCTTTCTGGTGATCCCGGACGCCCTTTTGCTAAATTTCTAGTCAGTGGATCAGAAGTTTTTATGAAGCTTGTTCAACTAATTATGTACTACGCACCTATTGGGTTAGGAGCCTATTTTGCTTCCCTGATCGGTGAATTCGGGGCAGATTTAATTGGAGACTACGCAAAAGCAGTTATTATTTATTATCCGGTCGCTGTCTTATATTTTGCCATTGGTTTTACACTATATGCTTTTTTAGCGGGAGGGACCAAGGGAGTTACCCATTTTTGGAAGAACATCCTCGCTCCTGCAGCAACTTCGCTTGGAACTGGAAGCAGTATTGCTGCACTCCCAGTGAATCTGCAGGCAGCCAAAAAGATAGGTGTTCCAAAGGATATCCGTGAAACAGTTCTACCACTAGGCGCTACGATTCACATGGATGGATCCTGTCTTGCTGCGATGTTGAAAATAGCTTTTATTTTCGGGGTACTAAATAAGGATTTTACAGGAATTGATACATTTTTAACCGCGATTGGAATTTGTTTATTAGCAGGGGTTGTAATGAGCGGAATACCCGGCGGCGGATTTATTGGAGAAATGATGATCATTACATTATATGGCCTGCCAATCCAAGCACTGCCAATTATATCTGCAGTTGGTGTTGTCGTTGATCCTCCAGCAACAATGGTTAACGTGACGGGAGATACCGTATCAAGCATGCTTGTTTCAAGACAATTGGAAGGAAAAGACTGGATGGAAAAAGAGGAAATCGAGTAGAAGGGGCTGGGACATAACTAGCCAAAATATCTTAAAAAAGGTTCCAACCATCAAAAATTGATGGTTGGAACCTTTTGAGTTTGAGTTATTTTCATCATCTATGGTTGGATTTGTGTCCCAGCGAGAAAAGCACGTGTCTGATGACCCCACGTGAAGTGGTTTTCTTCCGAGGAGGGTGAAGTCGTGCCCGCGGAAAGCAGCCACCTGTAGTGGAAGTCAACGGGATTAGTCCCACCCCCTTTTTTATAAGTTGATTCTGGGTTTTACTGATAAAGTAGGCCAACCGGTCGATAAGAGACTTGCTCCGAACCGTTAAAGTGCACATCCTGCACTATTACTCACTAATTTTTATCGCAACTTTACCAAATTGTTTTCCCTGATTTAAGTATTCCATCGCATCACTCGTTAAATCAAATTCAAATGTGCGATCTACTACGGGATGAATATTATGTGTATCAATCAATTTGAGCATGTCCCGCAGTTCTTCTCTGCTTCCCATCGTTGTTCCAAATAATTTATATTGCCCATAGAAAAATTCGCGCAAATTAAAATCAACGACATCTTCCGTGGTAGCACCAAAGACAACGATTTTTCCGCCTTTTTTCAACACTTCCAATGAACGATTAAAGGTTGCCTTTCCTACACTTTCAATGACCAAGTCAATGCGTTCCTCTTTTAATTCTTCAGGCCAATCGCTATTTGTATCAAGGGCGATGTCAGCACCTAATTCTTTTGCCTGCTCTCGTTTTGTTTCACTTCTTGAAGTAACAATTACTTTTGCTCCTGCACTTTTTGCAAAAGATATCAGATAAGTAGCTACGCCACTTCCTGCTCCAGGAATAAATACGGTTTCACCTTCTTTCACCTGACCTTTTGTAAATAATGCACGGTACCCTGTTAAAGCTGCTAAAGCCAATACCCCCGCTTCTTCCCAAGACAAATGTGCTGGCTTTTTCTCCACCTGTTCTTTCGAGATCACTATTTTTTCTGCTAATGTTCCGTGATCCGGCATTCCCAGGATGTCAAATTCTTTCGGCGGAGCGTCACTATTATCGTACCAGCGAAGAGCAGGATTAATAATCACTTCGTCCCCTGGCTTGATATTTGTCACGTTTTCTCCAACGGAATCAATCACACCAGCCCCGTCCGATCCTAGGATTAACGCGTCAGCTTGATTCCCGCGGCGGTTTGGTATCCCTACATCGCGACGATTTAATCCGGCAACACGCAATGCGACAACTACCTCATCTCTTCCTGCAGTTGGCTCGTCCATGTTTTTGATTGCTAATTTTCCATGTTCATGAATAAATCCCTTCATTCTAACCTTCCTTTCTAAATCATTCAGAAATATTTGCTTACTCTAACTAGTTGGTGTTTATTCATTATATCATGAGAAAACATTGGTATATAAATTAACTGCTGATCGGTAAACAACGATGTGATTTTTTCGATATATTTTTGTTCATGCTCTTTCCTTTTCTTAAAAAAGTTTCCGTCCACATCATCTGGGAGCACTTTATTGACAATAAGTGTTCTTACATGCAAATGGTACTTATCTAATAATTCAATTGCTTTTTCAGTCTCTAAAATGGGCAGGCGCTCAGGGTTTAAGACGAAAATAAAACCAGTCTGTTTCAAGTCCAGCAATATTTTCCTAACTTCAATGAAACGTTCTTGACGCTTTTTTAACACATCATAGATGGGATCCTCAACCGGTTCACCGTCGTTTAGCAGCTGGGAGTAATTTTCATTTGTCTTCTGTCGCTTTTGCAACAAACCGTCGATCCAAACGCCCATTAACTCAGGTAAGGAAAGCAGCCTGATTGTGTGCCCTGTTGGTGCAGTATCAAAAATTAATTGATCAAACTGATTACCTTCCTCTAAAATGATTGTAATCAACTTATCAAAAAGCGCAGCTTCGCCTGCCCCTGGAGAGGCTTTAGCGGTATCTAGCTGACGATTCACCTCCTCGACCATCGTTGACTGAACCATTCCTTTCATATTTTGTTTTACCCCTTGGATATAATTTTCTGTTTCCTTTTCTGGATCTATTTCAAGTGCGTATAATTGTTCGGTAACTTTTCTAATATCCCCGCCAATTTTTTTATCGAAAATATCACCTAGATTATGAGCGGGATCTGTTGAAATCAGTAATGTTTTATAGCCATTTGCGGCTGATTTCCACGCAATTGCCGCAGCAGATGTTGACTTTCCTACACCGCCTTTGCCACCGATAAATATGATTTTCTTTTCCATCTCAGTCATTTTACATCCCTCATTTAACAACACCGGATTCCCGAAATTGGTGATTTTTCCATCCCCATGCGCAGATGCCAATCATGAAATTTTTCAATTATATATGGATATAGCTCCAATGTATAATAATAGGCCGGGTTTGGAATACCGAGCATCTCCGAATAGATCAATAATAGAAATATATCGTCTTCATCTCGCAGTTCACGAGCTACTTCCTGACGATGTGGCATACTTAGTATTTCTTCATAAAGTTCGATTAGTTTTTTTATTTTATCCAACACTGAATGTCACCTCCAACTTATTGGAAAAAGGGATCCTTTATTGATCCCTTTTTCCCATTGCATGTACATTAAATTAACCCTTATCGATTGGGTTATCTATTTTTCCGCTTAAAGCTGAAAATGCAGTAAGTACGATCCACACGGCAAAGACAAAGATGATCGCTCCTAGGACGAATAATAATGTGTTGGAATCATCCCCAATCCAGGACCATTCGAAAACGACCTGCTGGAACATAGCATACAGTGTCATGAACATAACGAAGATCATCGGAATTAAAACAACTGCATAATTTCTCCCTAACCGCTTCAGCCAGATGGCAATAAGCAGTAAGCTGATTCCAGCTAGCAATTGATTTGCCGTACCGAATAACGGCCACAATAAGTAGCCACCGGATCCAAACCCTTTTGGCCCTTCTGGCAATAAAACCAGTGCAGCACTAGAAATAACAGCGATCGATGTCGCAACATGTGGCTTGGATAAAGAAGGAACATGGTATTCGATACCCAGTTCACCAATAATATAGCGCATTAATCTGACGGAGGTATCTAAACTTGTCGCTGCAAAGCTAACGACAATGATTGAAACAATTGTAGTTGCGATATCGGTAGGAATTGCTAGACCAGAAAATAATTGTGCGGCACCTTCAACAAAGATACCTAACCCCATTTGATTCGCATCTGTAAAACTGCTATAGGTAGCTAAAAATTCCTCCGAACTGCTGAAAAATGTAATAACAGCAATAATTGCAATTAATGCTAAAACACCTTCACCTACTGCTCCAAAATATCCAACAAATCGTGCTTCCGTTTCATTATTAAGTTGTTTGGAAGATGTCCCTGATGAAACAAGTCCATGGAATCCCGAAATTGCTCCACAAGCGATGGTGATGAATAGCAGCGGAAACCAGGAAATATCCGCATCCGGATTTGTAGCCGGAGCAGTAACAGAAGGATTTAAGAAAACCATTCCCAAGTATAAAAGTGCAAGTCCAAGCACAAGTTGATGGGAATTAATAAAATCCCGTGGTTGCAACAGTTTCCAAACCGGTAATGTGGAGGCGATATAAACATAGATCATTAAAATAATAATCCAGATGAAAAATGCAGATGATACTGCTCCGAGTCCAAATATTCCAGTAGCTCCTTCACCACCCATATACTGTACTAAATCAATTTGCAAGAAACTTACTTTACTTGCAATCATCGCCGTCACATACATCACAGCGAGTGCCAGAATAGATGGGAGCAACATTTTTTTGTTTCGTTTATAAACGGCATTACCGATCCAAATAGCTAGTGGAATTTGAATAAATACAGGCAAAACACTTGCCGGGTAAGAAATAAATAGATTTGTAACTACCCAAGCGAATACCGCGTTTACCATTAATACGAGAATGAGAATGATAAATAGAAATAAAATTTTTGCCCTTTGACCAACTAGTTTATTCGCTAGTGTTCCAACAGATTGTCCTTTATGGCGAACAGATAGTACTAATGTACCAAAATCATGCACACCAGCAGCAAAAACAGTTCCTAAAAGAACCCACAGGAGCGCCGGTACCCATCCCCAATATACAGCAATAGCCGGACCAACGATCGGTGCGGCTCCTGCTACAGAACTAAAGTGATGTCCCCATAGCACAAATTTGTTGGTTGGTACAAAATCGACCCCATCTTTATATCGGTGTGCCGGTGTGACATAATTTGGATCGATTTGAAAGATTTTCTCTGCAATAAATTTTGAATAATAGCGATACCCTAAAATGAAAATAAGTATTCCTATAACAGCCAGTAAAATACCACTCAATTTTTTACCTCCTTTGTTTTTTTACTATTCAGATAATCATAGGAATAGGTCGTCTAATAAACCTTATGTAAACAGACGAACTTCTAGTACAAATAAATGGAATAGTTTGTTTATTATTAATATTAAAACAAAAGGGCTGTCCTTTTGCAAGAAACAGCCCCTCGTTCATCACTCTTTTCCCATTCCACGTAAAAATGTCAAGAGCATTGTGACGCTTCGGTTTATTTCCGGATCCTTTAACGCTTTAAATAAATCCATATACGATGTGGATTTATCTGTTTCCATTGTATTTACATCTTGTAAACCTTGTGTTACCTTTTTGCTGAAGTCATTTAATTCCTCTACTGGCAATTCACCGGTCATTAGGAAAAGATCACTCAGATTTTCTAAAATAGTAGCATACTCCGGCTTATTTGCTTGTTTTACGACATTTGCAATCGCTTCATCTTTTTGTTTTGTCAGCGCATTTAATATTTCTAATACCCCACTCTCATGGAGTGTTGCTAAAAATTCGATACTTTTTAATATGGCCTCTTTATTTTCACTTATACGATCGATCACTTCAGAAATATTATTATCTTTGACTTCTTGCTCAGATAATTCCATTTTTTTAATTTTCGTAATTGGATTAGCCATTTTGTTTCACCTTACCTTTTGGGAAAGCATAATCAGCACGATTCCATTTTTGCTCCACTTGCACACCGATTTGTGGCTGGCGGTTGCCGCGCCTGAAATTATGATCTGGGAGCGGGCTTTTCCCTTTTTTCTTTAAAACTTCCATACGAACAGCAATTTCTTTATATGCAGGTGTGTTCGTATCTTTATCAACACGATTATCGGATAAAAAGTTCACTGCAGATTCGCCGCTAGAGTTAAGTGGTAAATACAGTTCATTATTTCTTACCCGATCTGTCACATGCACAACACAAGTAGCTTCACCAGTATGTGAAATTAATTTCACTTCGGCTCCTTCTTCTATCCCGCGCTCTTTAGCTAATTCCGGAGATACTTCCACATAACACATCGGCATTTCTCTGGCGATTGCTGGTGATTTGTAAGTCATATTTCCTTCATGGAAATGCTCAAGCACTCTTCCGTTATTTACATGGAGGTCATATGTTTCGTTTGTCTCATAATCATAATTAAACTCAAGCGGGAAGAGTCTTGCCTTTTTGTCTTCAAATGGAAACCCATCTAAAAATAGCACAGGAGAGTCCGTTCCATCTTTTTCTACAGGCCATTGCAGACTGTTATAGCCTTCTAAAAGCTCATAGCTTACACCTGCAAAAAGAGGTGTGAGCGATGCAGCTTCATCCATGATTTCGGATGGATGCTGATATCCCCAATCATACCCCATTTCCTTTGCCAATTCTGTCAAAATAACCCAATCTGGCTTGGAATCACCAACAGGTTCAAGTGCTTGATATAATCGTTGAATTCGTCTTTCTGTGTTTGTAAACGTACCGTCCTTCTCTAGGCTTGGTGAGGCAGGTAAAATAACATCCGCAAATTCTGCTGTACGGGATAAAAATAAGTCCTGCACAACGAAAAAGTCTAATTTTTCAAATGCGTTTGTAACATAATTGATGTTTGCATCCACGATACCGGTTTCTTCTCCTTTGATATACAGAGAACTGAGACTGCTTCATGGCTCGCAGCAATCATTTCATGGTTATCTTTTCCTGGTTCCGCCTGAATTTTCGTGTTCCATGCCTTTTCATATCGTTTTCTGACCACATCATTTGCAACTTTTTCATATCCCGGAAAGAAATCTGGCATACTCCCAAAATCACTGCAGCCTTGCACATTATTATGGCCTCTTAATGGATATGCTCCTACACCTTTACGCATATAGTTCCCTGTAATAAGCAGCAAATTCGATATAGCAGTACTTGTATCACTTCCGAGTTGATGCTGTGTGACACCCATTGCCCAACAGATTGCCAGTTTATCCACACTCGCTATTTCCCGGGCAATTTCCTTTAAATCTTGCTGGGATATACCCGTTAATTTTTCTGCATATGCTAATGTAAATTTACCTAAGCTTTCCTTATATTCGTCAAAGTTATTGACCCACTTGTCAATAAACGTACGATCTTCCCATCCTTGGTCAATAATATACTTTGTAACTGCTGATAACCATACTAAATCTGTACCACTGTTAGGTGAGAAAAACTTGTCGGCACGTTGCCCCATTTCATGCTTACGTAAGTCAAATACATATAACTTTTGTCCGAACAACTTTTGCGAGCGTTTAATGCGTGAAGCGATAACCGGATGGGATTCTGCTGTATTGGTTCCAATACCAATAACCATGTCCGCTTCCGCTATATCATCAATCGAACCGGAGTCACCCCCATGACCTACCGTGCGAAATAGTCCTTTTGTTGCTGGTGACTGACAATAACGCGAGCAATTATCCACATTATTCGTTCCAATTACCTGGCGGGCGAATTTTTGCATTAAATAAGATTCTTCATTTGTTGCTTTTGATGATGAAATAAATCCTAAAGCGTTTGATCCTTTTTCTTCTTTAATATCCTTAAAACGTTTTGCAACATAGCTTAGAGCTACGTCCCACTCTACTTCTTCAAAGTGGTCCCCTTTACGAATTAATGGTTTTGTAAGCCTCTCTTTGGAGTTAACATAATCCCAGCCAAACTTTCCTTTAATACAAGTAGATATCCCATTTGCAGGTGATTCGTGCTGTGGCTCAACACGTAGTACTTTCCGGTCCTTTGTCCAAACATGAAATGAACAACCAACACCACAATATGTACAGACCGTCTTTGTTTTTTCAATTCGTTCTTCACGCATTGCAGCTTCCGTATCTGAAATGGCGAACAACGGCCCGTACCCTGTTTCAACATGCTTGGTAACATCAATCATAGATCTTAATAAGCCTGGTTCTGTATCGGTCATAAAGCCCGCTTCGCCAAGCATATCTTTTTCCATTAATGCATTACATGGACACACCGTCACACATTGCCCGCAGCTGACACAAGAAGATTGATCAATCGGTACATCATTATCCCAAATGACACGTGGCTGGTCCCGCTTCCAGTCAATTAATAACGTTTCATTAACCTGAACATCCTGACATACTTCTACACACCGCCCACAAAGGATACACTGGTCTGGATCATATCTATAAAACGATCCGGAATTATCCACTTCATAAGGTTTTTCTTTAAACGGTCTTGATTGGTGTTCAAGTCCGAATTCCGCCACCGTATTATGAATTTCGCATGAGCCATTATTATAATCACAAACCGTACAATACAACTCATGGTTTTCCAAAATTCGATCCAATGCCTCTTTTTGCGCGCGATGAGCTATCTCAATTGTCGTATTTACTTCCATCGCAGCTTCAACCGTTGTACCACATGCTCGTTTTATTTCCCCGTTCACTTCCACCATACACGTATCACATGTCTGGATAGGACCAAGGGATTCGTTATAACAAATTTGCGGAACAAATTCATCGGTTGTATTAATTAACTCTAGTAAATTCTGACCAGGATCGGCTAAGAATTCCGTTCCATTTATAGTTACGATGATATGATCTTGCACTATCCTTCCTCCTTAAGTGATTTTTTTCCACGTAAAACGCTTGCAAAAGATCTATATGCGCTTATCCCCTATTTTAACTCAATTCAAACAATTCTCAATAGATTTAACCAAAATAAAAAGGTCTCACGAGAGAACCTCCCCCTCCTTGAGACCTTAAAACAGGTAAACTGCTACAACGGTTGTTACAAATAATCCGGTGAGTACTGGTATAAAATTTTTGCGCACAAGGTCCATCACGGAAATACCGCAAAAGCCTGCAATAGCTATGAGAGATGACCAGGCAACAATGGTGCCTCCACCAGTCCAAATAGAACCTAGCTGGCCGATCGCTGCGAGTGTTTCCGTATCTATTGCCCCATTTTCTAAAGAAGCTGCGAGTGCACCAGTTAGCGGTAAACCGGAAAATCCTGATCCATCCAGCCCAGTAATAATTCCTATGATTAGAATGCTAAGCGCTGCCAGCAATGCACTTTGAGGCAAATATCCTTGAATTGCTTGAACCAGATCAAATAAGAATGCTGGTGGCTCCTCCATTGTCAAAATTTGACCTGAGAAATCCGCACTTCCTAAAAAGAAAAACCCAGCTATCGGAATAACCGGACCCATTGCTTTAAATGCAAAGACAAATCCGTCTGTTATATGGTTTGTTATATAATCAAGGGCATGCTGCTTTCCAAATGCCACGGTGGATAATAATAAGAGTATTACAGCAACACCGCCGATAAATGCTGCACCATCGCCTCCTTCAAGGCCACCCGATCTTCCACCTTCAAATTTTGTATAAATCATGTATACAACAACAAGGAATAATGATAATGGTACCAAAATAGAAAATACTTTACTCCAAGCCGTTAAATGTTTCGTATAAGCTTTTTTATCATTTGTACTTGTCGTGTCTAAAGCAACAAGATCGGATTCATTTAAAGGGTCATGTTTAGAGCGGATTGTTTTACGGTAAAATAAATAAGCTAAAGCGATCGCTGTCGCCCCGGCAATTAAAGACAATATCAATGCTTTATCGGCTACTAAACTCGTATCAATCCCAGCGGATTTAGCCGATAAACTAGGCGCTACTTGAACAATAAAATCGGAAGAAAGCGCCATTCCCTGGCCTGCTATTGCAACAGCCATTGCTGCCAGCATAATTGGCAAACCTGACCTGACAGCTGCGGGTACTAATAAAGCACAAATAAGCGGAACAGCAGGTGTTGGCCAAAAAAATAAAGAAATAACGTACGTCACAATAACCAGGACGAAATAGGAGATGTGACCATTAATCATCACTTTTTGGATCGGTCTTATCATGCGTCGATCTGCACCAAGATCCCGCAAAGAATGAAGTAATGCTAACATAAATGTAATGATCAAAAATATATTAAAAAGCTCTGTAGCTGCAACTAAATTGGCGTTAAAAATGGCTGTAAAACCTTCGATTACACTGCCTTTATATACCCAGGCAATCACAAATGTTCCTAGCAGCGATGGAAGTACAACGCCTTTCCTGAAAATCATGGTAAAGATAATCAAAAGTGTAAATAAACCATATAACAAATGGGACGTTGTTAATACCACATTACCTTCTTCCTTTCATTCTTGACTTGTGTGATTAGCCTATGCGCAATCAAAGAAAGAGGTGATGGAAATAGGGTAATAAATAATAACGAACATACAACGTGAAAACAACGATTATTAGTTCAAGCTCTTTTCTTGTTCTTCTGCGCAATAGTTACATAAAAGTGCACCATCTTTTTGATCCCCATCAAAAAATCCGTTTTCACAGTACACATTTTTTCCGCAATGCTGGCATGTTCCGATCAATTCTCGCATGTTATACACTCCGTTTTTACAATTTTCTTTATTATAGAAGGAATAGTTTTTAAGAAAAAGAGATATGCTTTTATTTTCATTAGTGATTAATAAAAGGCATAAATGGGAATGGATCAACATAGCTATTTATTTGGAGGGTTTTTCTGATGACAAAAACGAAATGATCGTTGACTGGCATAGTTCGATTGAATTTGTTGTGAAACATATGAAGCAAAGGGCACATTTAATTCGTATGATGCGGATATAATGTTTATGGTAAATGTCATAAGTATTGATACCAGGCAGAAGGATCGGGATGAACATGGAATACTACTTTGGAGACGGGTGGCATTCTTATTGACAAGGAGGTAAGTATGAATATTGAAATCAAAATGCATAAACAAGAACCAAGTAAATAAAAAGTGTATATCAGGGCAATACTAGCGTCTAGTATTGTCTTATTTTCGTTGAACTCTTTTGCGTTCTGTTGGAGGGTAAAAAAAATCAATATTAAAGGAGGAAAAATAGAATGGCTTTGAATGTTGCAAAGAAGTTAATAAAGGATCATCTTGTATCAGGAAAGATGGAAAAAGGGGAAGAAATAGGTCTAAAGGTTGATCAGACTTTAACACAAGATGCAACTGGAACAATGGTAATGTTAGAGCTTGAAGCGATGGGACTAGACTACGCGAAAACAGAGGCCTCTGCACAATATGTCGACCACAACCTTATTCAGGTGGATAGCAAAAACCCGGATGACCACTTATTTCTAGAAAGTGCGGCAAAGAAATTTGGGCTTTATTATAGCAGACCGGGAAACGGCGTTAGTCATCCTGTACATATGCAGCGACTGGCTAAGCCCGGTAAGACATTGCTTGGTTCAGACAGTCATACATGTGCAAACGGATGTATGGGGATGCTTGCAATGGGTGCTGGTGGAATTGACGTTGCGATGGCTATTACAGGCGAACCCATTTATATTAAAATGCCGGAAATTTTTGGGGTAAAACTAACTGGCGAACTGCCGGATTGGGTAAGTGCGAAAGACGTTATTTTTGAATTGCTCAGGAGATACGATGTAAAAGGCGGTGTCGGTAAAATTATTGAATATTACGGTCCTGGTCTTGATAACTTATCAGCAATGGACCGCCATGTCATCGCTAATATGGGCGCTGAACTGGGCGCAACTGCCACTGTTTTTCCTTCTGATCAAGAAGTGAAACGCTTCTTGAAGCAGCAAAATCGTGTTGATGATTGGATTGAATTAGTAGCGGATAAAGATGCTACCTATGACAAAAATGATGAAATTAATTTATCTGAATTAGAACCGCTTATTGCAAAACCATCAAGTCCTGGAAATGTAGTGCCTGTTAGAGAAATAGCTGGTACACCTATTTACCAATCCTATATTGGATCATCTGCAAATCCAGGATACCGCGATTTTGCTATCGCTGCAGAAACCGTAAAAGATAAAACGATCGCATCAGGCATGTCTTTTGATATTAATCCGACTTCCAGACAAATGCTCACTAGCTTGGTCGAAAACTTTCATATAGCGAGCCTTCTTCAATCCGGAGCAAGATTGCATCAAGCTGGTTGTAATGGCTGTATTGGGATGGGGCAGGCACCTGCTTCAGGAAGAAATAGTCTGCGAACCACTCCAAGGAATTTCCCGGGACGCTCAGGTACGAAGGAAGATAGTGTTTATCTATCCAGTCCCGAAACTGCAGCCGCATCTGCATTAACTGGAAAAATTACAGATCCGCGGGATTTAAATATGCCATATCCAAAAGTGAAAGAACCAACAAAAGTAAATGCGAAAGATGACCTTCTGGATCAACCGCTGTCTCACGAAGAAGCAAAAAAGGTTGATCTAGTAAAAGGTCCTAATATCGTTTCCATACCAGCAATGGATAAGCTGCCGGATGAGTTGGAAATTCCGGTTTTATTAAAGGTAGGAGATAATATCTCAACGGACGAAATCCTAGCAGGTGGAGCAAGGGTTCTCCCATACCGGAGTAATTTGCCGGAAATTAGTAAATTCACCTATGAAGCTGTCGATCCAACCTATGTAAAACGCGCCATGGACACGAAAGAAAAAGGTGGTCACGCAATTGTTGGTGGGTACAATTACGGACAAGGATCAAGCAGGGAACACGCAGCGTTAGCACCACGATATTTAGGTCTACGAGCGGTACTTGTCAAAGATTATGCCCGAATCCATTGGCAAAATCTTGTTAACTTTGGTATATTGCCACTTACATTTGTAAATGAAAAAGATTATGATGAGCTAGATGCAGGTGAAGTCATCAAGTTAACCAATCTAAAAGATACATTTATGAAAGAAAATAAATTAACTGCCACACTAGCTAACCAAAATAAAGAAATTGAACTAGCGTATAGTTTATCCGATAGACAAAAAGAAATTATTCTGCAAGGCGGGTTAATCAACTGGATTGCGGAAAAGAATAAAGCATCCAAATAAAATAAAAAGGAATGGGACAAAACCCTAGCACATGTAAAAAAGTCAGTTAGTTCATCTTTCGATGGACTAACTGACTTCTTTTATGAATGAGATAATTCTCGGTAACTTCGTTAGCTTCATAGAGGGCCAACCTTTTTACATGTATCGATTTGCATTTTATCGATTCAGAAATTGCCTTTCATTAGTTAATAATAGTAAACAAAAAGGACACCATCTGATAAAATTAAAATCCCATACAATAACTATCGGAGGTTGTACAATAGAAATAAAGGAGGAGATGTCGTGATTGTTTATTATGATGGAAATTGCATGATGTGTACAAATACGTCGAAGTTATTAAATAAAATGGACATACGAAATAAGCTGACATTTACTTCGTTTCGTAAGATAGAGGACTATCCAAAAGCAATGAAAGAAAGTCTTCATGTTTATTACAAACACAAAATCTTTCAAGGATATGATGCATTTATCCAAATTGCAAAGATGTTGCCTATTATGTGGATTTTTTTGCCTCTCATGTATATTTTTAAGTGGCTTGGCCTCGGTGAATTTATTTATAAAAAAGTCGCTGCGAGCAGAAAGATCATCCCTGTAAATCAATGTGAAACAAACTGCAGCCTCTCAGACCGAACAAAACAATAAGCATTAATTTTCTGGTTCCCCGGTATGGACAGAAGAATATATTTTAATTCGCATTTCACCATCGTCTGCTTTGGCACGGATTAAAATTGGCTGGGAAAGCTTATTTTTAAATGAAAAATCAGGCCCCCACCAACTAACTGTCGCATCGCGTCCAGGTGGTACATACGGGACACTCCTGCTATGTGAATACCGTTCGACAATTTCAATTCCTTTAACGTCGACTGCATTATAAAGTGTGGAAGAAAGCTGACAAATTCCTCCGCCTATATCCTCCGTAAGCTCCCCTTCTTCAATAACCGGAGCACGTTTATAGCCTTTTTCTTCTGTTCGCTCACCGACTGTTTTATTAAATGAAAAGGTTTCCCCGGGAAAAACGACTTGATTATTGATAGCATCGGTAGCAAGTTTAATATTCGTTACGCGTTCTTTATTATCTTTTTTAAAATGCGTCACATAATCGCCAATTTCTTTTTCCCGGATTTCGGATAATAATTCACTATCAACCCGTGGATAAACACGCCTCATCGGCAGTTCCATTTCCGAAGGTTTTCCCTGATAAACGAATTTGCGAAAGGCGAGCTCAAAGGCTCGTTTATCCAGCGCTGTTCCGGGTTTACCAGAAACAATATTACCCTCATCATCCAACGATGCATCCACAGGCTTTTGATATACTTGATCATTTAATTGATCAAGCAAGACTTCTAGCTTACTTTCGTTGATGATAAACGAAAAAGCATATTCCCCAGGATCAATGGTTTGAACAACCTCACCATCCTTTTTTACCAATAGAGGATCGGATTCAGCTGCAGCAGATACCAGGGGGGTCATTACTAAAAAGAAAGACATCAAAAGAATTTTCATACACGATACCTCCTAATGATAGTATTCGGTATAATGCGAAAATCATGTAAAATAAAAAAACCAGGAATTCTCCCGGATTTTTAATAAAAGTAAAGATAAATTCCAAAAGCAGCGAGGGACAGCACAATCGTAATGGAGTAAATCCATATTTGCAGAGGCACGTTCGATTTTAATGAGCTTTTTTCATAATCAAGGGACCGCTTCATTTCATTTTCGATCGTATCCCCTTCTTTTTCATATTTCTTTAATTTATTCTCTTCTTGTTTAAAAATATAAAGTGTCCATACTGTAGCAATCATAAATAAAAGGATAATAACGATAATTAGTCCAAGACTCATCATGAGAACCCCTCCTATTCCTATTATATCCAATTTCTATTATAATATATTTATTATATAATGTCTGTGACTTAGAACATTTCACTATAAAAAAAGCCGCCTTGCCCTATATTATTCCTGGCAAAACGGCTTTTATGAACGCATCATTAACGAAAATCTCTTGTTTCTTCCATGCAGCGACCTGCAACTGCATAACCTACAACCGCTGCAATCGCAATTAAAAGACTATATAAAATCCCATTCTTCATTCAAAATTTCCCCCTTCTATTTGGAGCTTCATTGATTTAACATATTTTAATGGAAAATTAGAAAGGACGATATTTTCCTTTTTTAAGTAGCGTTCTTGTACCGCCCATTAAAAGTAAAGAACGGTTATCAACTACTTTTTTCATTGTTGCAGCTGGCTTTCCTCTTAGTTTTGTTCCAGAGAAAACGGTTCCGATTCCATCTGTTACACCAAGGGAAGCGACTGTTCCTTTATCATCAAATACAAAGTTTTCAAGTGGCTGATTGTGCATTAATGCTTTAATATTATTTGCACAAACTGATGCATGTTGCATTGCTGCTTGTGCTGTCGGAGGGAATGGACGGCCTTCCTTCTCATTCATTACCCATGCACAGTCGCCTAGTACAAAAATGTTTTCTTCTCCAGGTGCACGCAGGTCACCATTTACAGTTACTTTACCTTTTGTAATTTCAAATCCGGATTTGCTAAGAACTGAGCTTCCTGTTACACCACCGGTCCATACAATTGTACCTGCTTTAATCTCTTCCTTGTCTTCCCCAACTACAAAGCAATCTTCTTTACATTCTTGGATTTTTGCTCCCAAGCGGAATTCTACACCGCGATCTTCGAGTGATTTTTTCGCATATTCTACAAGATCTTTATCAAACATCGGTAAGATAGATGGCATAGCTTCCACATTGATGATTCTTACTTTACTGCGGTCAATGTCGTATTTTTTGCAAAGCTCTGGAACCTTTTCAGCAAGTTCACCAACAAATTCAATACCAGTAAAACCTGCTCCTCCAACAAGAATCGTAAGACTATCTTCGTCTTTTTCTTCTTCGTTGTTATATTTAGCAAATTGATATTCGATATGATCACGAATAAGGCGGCTTGAATCAATATCTACAATAGAGAAAGCGTTTTCTGCCATACCTTTAATTCCAAATGTATTTGTTTCAAATCCTAGGGCAATAACTAGGTAATCATATGTAATATCACTGTTTTCAAGTACAACGGTTTGGTCGTCCTTTTTCACTTCAACAACCGTATCATAAATCAGGCGAACGCGATTAGGATTAACAACATCACTGAGCATATAACGTGCTTGGTTTGGGTTAATCGTTCCGGCTGCCACTTCATGAAGCCATGTCGTTTCATAGTGGTAATTGTGTTTATTTACAAGTACAATTTCCGCTTCTTCTGGCAGTAAATTTTGTGTTAATTTTTTTGTTGTCATCAATCCTGCATAACCTGCTCCAAGGACAACAATTTTTGGTTTATTCATAGTCATGAACATCCACCTTCCTTGTTCTAAATAATAAATAAAATGATGTGTTGAGAAAATCGTTTTCTACACACAAATTAAGCCCATTGCAAAAAATAGTATCATACGATAAATACCTTTAAATAACATATCAATAATACCAAATTTTTTCTATTTAGGCTAATAAACCTATTTCTATTTGTCATATTTATTTATAACATATCTTGATAAATCTGTGAAATCTATTATATGATTTAGTTAGCATTTATATGAGGTGGATTATGGATAAACGAATCATTCATAAAGAAGACGAAGCAGTGAAAACATTATGTGCGAATGACCCCATCATGCGCAAATTAGTAAATGCTGTGGGGAGCATAGAGATCACATTGCGAAGTGATTATTTTAAATCATTAGTACGCTCCATTATTGGACAGCAAATTTCTGTAGCAGCTGCAAGCGCGATTTATGGCCGGCTTGATGCGATGTTAGATCATGAAATCACGGTCTCGTCCATCTATCATTTATCCGAAGCAAAATTGCGCGAGGCTGGATTAACCTTCAGGAAAATAGAATATATCAAAGATCTAGCAAATAAGGTTTACCATGCAGAGATAGACTTACAAGCATTAGCATCATTTGATAATCAAACAATTATAAAGCAATTGACAAGTATCAAAGGGATTGGAAAATGGACGGCTGAAATGTTCCTCATTCTATCTTTAGGCAGAATGGATATTCTGGCAATCGACGATATCGGTATTCAACGAGCTGCTAGATGGCTATACGAGACTGAAAAATCCGAGCGACGCAATATTTTAAAGGAAAAAGCCAAGCTATGGAAGCCTCATTATTCCATCGCCTCCTTTTATTTATGGGAAGCAATTCATCTTGACTTTGTCAAAAATTATGCATCGATTGATGATATAGAGGCCTGACTCACCGTTGGAGACAGACCTCCTTTTTATGGTTTATACCGGTCTTACGGTTATTTCATTCACATTTACATAGTCGGGCTGTGTAACGGCGTAAACAATTGCCCGGGCAATATCGTCTGTATCAAGTGGCCTACGATCACTATTGCTGCGCCCGCGTGACCGAGCAAGATCTGTGTCTACCATTCCTGGAGATATATTGGTAACCCTAACCCCAGTGCGTGCCAATTCTTTTTCCATTCCCATGGATAGCGCACGCACCGCAAACTTGGTTGCACTGTAAACAGAGCTGATCTTTGTTACTTCCTGTCCAGAGACAGAGGCAATGTTAATAATATGGCCGGTTGAGCGCTCGATCATTGTTGGAGTTACAGCATTTATACCATAAAGTGCGCCTTTGATGTTCACATCAATCATTTGTTCCCACTCTTCTACTTTCCCTTCCCGAACTCTCGCATCTAGCATTAACCCTGCATTATTAACATAAATATCGATATCACCAAAGGTTTCAGCAGCTTTTTTCACCATTGCCTCTACTTCGCTTCGATTTGCTACATTCGTAGGAACAGCCAATGCTTGTCCTTCCCCTGCTGTATTAATCTCTTCTGCTATTGTCCCCAGTTTTTCTTTTCTTCTCGCTGCCAGTACGACATTTGCCCCTTCATGTGCGAGATGCTTAGCAATAGTAGCACCTATCCCGCTGCTTGCTCCTGTTATAATCGCATTCTTTCCTGTTAACTGTCCCATTAGAAAATCCTCCTTATGATTGCTCATCCTCTTGTTCTTGTTTTTCATTATTAGGGTTATGGTTGGTCTGTTCGTTACCAGAACTAGCTTCTTTGTTTTCTTCATCTGATTCTTTATTAGATTCTTCTTCATTATTCTGGTTTTTATCCTCTTCCCCCATACCCTCATCATTTTCTACATTATCAGATTCTATTTTATTATTCGAATCAGCCGAAGAATTGGGTTCTGTACCTGGGCCTGACTTTGTTGGTGATGGGTTTGAAGGAGAACTTGAAGAATGTGAGTTAGTTGCTGGGTTCCCTGGTTCGTCATAACTGGAAGTTGTATGGCCAGAATCGTTCGATACAGATGAAGAATTTGGATCGGTTGCTGCTGGTTCTTGTACTGCATCTACTTCTTGTACATTTTCAACTTCTTTTTCCTTTACAACAACATTTTCCTCTTCTAAAGTTGGCTCCTCTTGAATTTCTTCCGTTTCTTCATTTTCTAATGTATCTTCTAATACCTCTGTATCCTTCTTTGCTACTTGGGACTGGGAGTTTATGTCTATTTCCTCCAGCTTTCCACCAACAGACATTTCATTCTTTAAGTCATAATAGTCTTGGATCAGGAAAGAAAAAAAGGTTGGTTTTTCCTCTTGTCTTTTATCTGCTAATTGGGTTTTTGGCGTTTCTATGTTTCTGAGTCCAGTACTTACAACAATAATAAAAGCAATAAACAGGACCAGATTAATGATGAGTAGCTTCTTATTGGCCATGTGATAATCTCTCCTTAAAAAAGGAACTTTTTTCCTAAATCTTTATACCCATTGTATATAAAACTCGACTTAAATTTCAAATTTTCTAAGAAATAAAACCAAAAAAAGAGATGACTAAATTTAGGGTAGTAATCTCTTCTTTTTGAGTTAAATTTATTTTTTGATTACGACTTGAATAACATGTCCAAGGCCTATATGTCTTTTTCCTTCATGGCGCTCCGCTTCACCGTAATAAAAATGAATACATTTATAGTCGTTAATCCAATTTAGAATGTCTGTTGGATCGTATAGCATATCAATCGACTTAGGGCCACCTGTTTGATAGGCGAGCTGATCTTTTGAATATACTTCAAAGATAACATGGCCGCCAGGTTTTACTGAATCTATCATGCTTTCCATTAAAAATTGCTGATCAGCTTTTGGAACATGACCAAAAACCATAATGGCAGCATCAAATTGATTTGACTCTACTTTTTCTTTTGTTAAATCGATCTCTGCGGTTTTTACGTTGACATTATGCTGACTTGCTAATTTATTCGTTTTCTCTAAACCGACAGCAGATTGATCATAGGCTGTTACGTCATGACCTAGCGTTGCTAAGTAAACTGCATTTCTTCCCTCACCTTCCGCAAAGCAGCCAATTTTGGAATGCTGGCGAATGATATTGCTTTTATGGTTTATAAATTCGTTTTCCGTCTCCCCATAAACAAAATCTTTATCTGAAAAGCTATTATCCCAATGTTCTTTTGACATATTGATTCTCCTTTTACTATCATACATTCTCTTACAATGTATCACAGGCTCATCAAATAAATGTAAGAATACGCTTATACTAATTTTTCAAATAATGAAAGCATCCTGGCTCGTGCCCGCGGAAAGCAGCCATCTGTAGTGAAAGGCAACGAAGTTACCAAAAAGTCAGGAACTCCATCGAAAGATGAAATATCTGACTTTTTTACATTTACTAGGGTTTTGCCCCAACCCCAAGGTTTAAATTCGGTTCTCCTATTAATCAAAACATAATTTTTTCATTCGAAATTGCTTAATTTTCCAAATAACGATATAATGTTGATTTACTAATGCCTGTCTTATTTTTAATATCGGCCAAGCTGTATTTTTTACTCTCATACATAACGATAGCACGCTGGACATTTTCATCAGGCTTTCTTGGTCGTCCTGTTGAAATACCTTTCTGTTTTGCTTTATTCAATCCCTTTTTTGTTTTTTCACTGATCACATCACTTTGGAATCCTGCAAGACACGTTACAACATAACGAAAAGAGTAACCATTTTTATTGCTCGTATCTATTCCTTCCTTTAATGATTGAAAATATACTTCTTTAACTTCCATTATATCTAATAACTCCATCAAATGGCGTGTTGAATCTGCTAGTGTATATAATTTATGGACAACAATTTCATCCCCTTGCTGAAGATGTTTCATCATATTCTCAAGTTGGATTCTTTTTTTAGCTGAAGCATGCGCTTCAGAGATAATTTGAGCGCAGTTTTGTTCTGTTAATTTTTTCACCTGTACTTCACAGTCTGGGTCATCTTGATCAGGTCTCATATATCCTATTCGCATCGATATTCTCCTCACTGAATTGATCACTTTAATAATAACATAGAGTTTAACATTATTTTTCCCATAATGGTTCCATTTTGGGAAAAATAATGTTAAACTGTTGCTATTCCCTTTCAGCACCGACTTTTATGCCACTTTAAAAGTCTGAATATAAATAAAGAGGAGTAGGATTAGATTGATTGAAAAAATAAAAAGAGATTGGTTTTCCAATATTAGAGGAGATATTCTGGCCGGAATTGTCGTCGCATTGGCTTTAATACCAGAAGCAATTGCTTTCTCCATTATTGCTGGCGTTGATCCAATGGTCGGATTATATGCATCCTTTTGTATTGCTGTCATTATTTCCTTTACGGGTGGAAGGCCGGGCATGATTTCAGCAGCAACTGGTGCAATGGCTTTATTAATGGTTCCTCTGGTGAAAGAGTATGGCCTCAATTATTTATTGGCGGCAACGATATTAACAGGAGTCATTCAAATTCTTTTTGGTGTTTTTAAAATTGCTAAATTCATGAAGTTTATCCCAAATGCGGTGATGATTGGCTTTGTTAATGCTTTAGCTATTTTAATATTTATGGCTCAAGTACCACATTTTCTTGGAATATCCAATATGACGTATGTGTTTGTCGCTGTTACACTTGTGATTGTCTATGTTGTACCGAGATTTATTAAATCAATCCCTGCACCTTTAATAGCTATTATTCTATTAACGAGTGTTGCACTTTATACTAACATAGATTTGCGAACCGTTGGCGATTTAGGATCAATTTCAAGTTCACTCCCTGTATTTTTAATACCTGATGTCCCATTTACTTTAGAAACACTTGCAATTATCTTCCCGTATTCTCTATCATTAGCTATTGTTGGTTTACTCGAATCTTTACTGACTTCATCCATTGTAGATGATATGACAGGAACAGAGAGTAATAAGAACAAAGAAGCAAGAGGACAAGGAATCGCCAACACGATCACAGGCTTTTTCGGTGGAATGGCGGGGTGTGCAATGATAGGCCAATCTGTCATTAATGTAAAATCAGGTGGCCGTGGCAGACTTTCGACACTTGTTGCAGGTTTATTCTTAATGTTTTTAATTATCGTATTAGGTAATTTAGTTGTACAAATTCCGATGCCCGTCCTTGCAGGGATTATGATTATGGTATCCATTGGCACGTTTGACTGGTCATCATTCTCCTATATCGTAAAAGCACCAAAAAGTGATGCAACCGTGATGCTAGCAACCGTAATCATTGTCGTCATGACAAATGATTTATCCAAGGGTGTTATTGCAGGGGTCATCTTAAGTGCAATCTTTTTTGTTGCTAAAATTTCAAAGATACAAGTGACGAAACAGTTAAAAGGGGACAATATCCTATTTCAAGTGAAAGGACAATTATTTTTTGCGTCTGTGGAAAGTTTCGTAAACGCATTTGATCTTGATAGGAAAGACGAAAACATTATCATTGATTTTTCTAATGCGCATGTTTGGGATGAATCAGCGGTTGGAGCCGTGGACAAAGTGATATTAAAATTCCGCGAAAGAAATAATACAGTAACCATACAAGGATTAAATGCCTCAAGTAAAAAGATGATTGATAAGCTTGCTATGCATCACATATAATTCATTACTAATTTATGTAAGGAGTGTTGGAATTGTATCAAAGAATACTCTTAGCAGTGGACGGGTCTGAACATTCGCTTCGAGCAGCCCAAGAAGCAATCAAAATCGCTTCCCTATCTACAAATTGTGTCATTGAAGTCGTACTGGTAGCTGAATTTTCTAAAGCGAAGGATGAGGTTCTTCATTCTCAAGGAAAAGAAGAATTAGAAATCTCCCGCAGGAAAAGAATTTCCCCTGTGGAAAAAAAGTTACAGGCGAAAGACTTGTCATATGAAGTCAAAATATTACACGGGGTACCTGGTCCAACGATTGTTGATTACGCTAATAAAGGAACGTTCGATATCGTTATCATCGGAAGCAGGGGACTAAATACCTTACAAGAAATGGTTTTAGGAAGTGTAAGCCATAAAGTCGCAAAAAGGGTAAATTGCCCTGTAATGATCGTTAAGTAAATAGAATAGATGAAACACAAACAAATGATGCTCCTTGCAATATGCAAAGAGCATCGTTTGCTTACTTTTCTTCATCAGGATCAATGACATCAAACGGACGCATCATGTCATATTCTTCATGCTCTAGAATATGGCAATGCCATACATAACGGCCGGTATGCGGAGCAAATTTTACAATAACACGGGTAAATTCACCAGATGGTGCAGTCACAGTATCTTTCCATCCACGTTCATTAGGTTCTGGTGCAGCCGCTGGTGCAGTGAATTTGATTTGACCGGTTTCATTATACCAATCTAAATCAAATGGACGGCGATCTAATACTTGAAACTGAATTAAATGAATGTGCATCGGATGGGGAAAATCAGTAATATTCATAAAGGACCAAATTTCTGTCGATCCGAGCATCGGTTTTTCGGATACTGGATCCACCCATCTTTTATTATCAAGCAGAAGTATTGGTCTCCCGTATTGATCCGTTGTGCTTGTAAGCTTTAAGTTTCGGATTGTCGTAATGTTATTATTTTTTAAAGATGGGATTGGAGATAGATTTCTAGGAATCCTACTTTTGTCCTCACTTGATAGCGGCAGGGTAACCCGAAACTGCATCACATCATGTGTTTCATCCTCTGGATCTGCATTTTCGCCAAGGTCATTTTTCAAATGAATGGTTTCTCCTTCGAATTTGGAAAAATCAATGATCACGTCAACGCGTTCCGCCGGATCAATGGCTAACGTCCCCATTTTTTCTGTTTTTTGCATCAGACCGCCATCTGATCCAATTTGATAGAAAGACTCTCCTGAATCAAGATAGAGTTGATAGGCTCTTGAATTGGCAGCATTTAAGATGCGAAAACGATATTTTCTTGGTTCCACCTCTAGATACGGCCATACCTTCCCATTCACTAGATTTGTATCTCCATTAAAAAAAGGCTGAATAGATGGATCAGGTAATTCAGGCATATTCGGATCTTGCTCCGGCTGCCTTGGATAAGAAAGAGACCCATCGCCATTAAATGATCGATCGACAATCATTAAAGGAATCTCGTATTTTCCTTCAGGCAAATGTAACGCCTTTTCTTCTTTCCCGCGAATAATATACATGCCTGCGAGCCCTGCATATACATTTAATCTTGTTAACCCCATCGCATGATCATGGTACCATAATGTCATTGGCCGCTGCTTATTGGAGTATTCATAAACTTCTCTTTCAAAAAACGGTCCTACTTCTTTAAAACCATTGGTATACCATGCCTCAGGATACCCATCACTGGAGGACTTCGTTTCGCCGCCATGTAAATGGGTAACGGTTCGTACTTCCGGTTGCCTTCCTACATCATGTATGGATCGATCTACGGGGAGAATGTGTCTTGGCGGTAGATCATTTGCCCATTTTACTTGGATTGCTTCCCCTTGCTCCACATCAATCAAAGGTCCGGGAAACTGGCTATTATATCCCCATAATCGGGTCGGACGTAGATCTTTGTGCAATTTTGCCCGGAACTCCCTCATACGCATTTCATAATAACTCCCATTTTTATTCTTTTGAAACGGTTTAGCTGCTTCTATCATTGGGAGCTGATCTACAAATTTTCTGAGTTTTGGACTCAAGGTTTTCATCTCCTATAGTTTAGTTTTACTACAGTAGATGTTTATCCCAGCGAAAAGGTTCGTTTCAGTAAAAAGGATTCAGATAAGATAAAACTCGCCCGAATGTTTTGGAATACGTAACAATTAAGGTCTTGAAATATCTTGACCAAAACCTGAAAAATTGGTGAGATATCCCTGTATTTCCCCATCTTCCAGATCCAGCACCTTATTCACAACCTCATCCAAAAAGTACCGGTCATGGGAAATGACAATAATTGTTCCTTTATAGCTCTGCAAAAAATCCTCCAGCCATTCGACTGCTATCAAATCCAATTGATTGGTCGGTTCGTCCAGCAATAAAAAATCAGGATTTTTCAGCAAAATCAGAGCTAAACCAACCTTTGTTTTTTCCCCTCCACTCAAAGCAGAAAATGACTGGTCCAAAAGAGCATTGATATGGAGACCGGTTGTGATTTTTTCTATCATTGCATCGATTTCATAACCGCCACTTACTGTAAAACGGTCCTGAAGAACGCCGTATGTTTCTACTAACTTTTGCAAGTTTTTTCTTCTGTTTCTTTACTCATGGTCTCCTCAAGATTTCTCATCTTCTCTTCCAATTGTAAGAGCCCTGTAAAAGCTGTCTTTAACACATCTTTTGTGGTAAAAGAATGTGGAAAGCTAGGAATTTGCGCGAGATAACCAACCTCTGTCCCCTTTTTCCAGTGGATTTGACCAGCGTCAGGTGTTATATCACCATTTAACAACCGCAATAATGTCGTTTTCCCGCTTCCATTACGGCCGACTAAACCTACTCGAGCACCCTCTTTCATTTCAAATGATATATTTTTAAAAATGGCGTTGCCTCCATACATCTTTTTCACTTGATTCACACTACACGTAATCATGTGTATACCTCCTCGATCGGCAAAATTAAAAAAAGCCACGGGAAAATACACTTCTCCCGTGACTAATAGGCATGAAAAAAAGAGAGCATGAAAAGCCCCCTTTCAACCTTGTATATATGTGGCGTAAGAGATGTTTTTCGCTGTTTTAGATTTGCTATTTAATTGCTAAATGAGGACATACGTATCCCGTCAGCAACAAAAACAGCAAATTTTGCACGGACAAAATATAGGAACTCGGTCCAACATCCATGCACAAAAACAGCTTGATCGAACATCCTTATCCACCTCCGTTCATAATTAGTACCTTTTATTTTATTCTTTCTGGAATTATTTTTCAAGGATTTATAAGCTAAAATCTAAAAAAGCTAAACAAAAAGAGTACATATAGCCTCTACCTTCAGCGTGCTATAGTACTCTTCCTGTTATTATTGGTCAGATGTTAACTCAGATTTCACTTGTTGAATTTCTTGTTGGGATGCAGCTTGGGGTGGCTGATAATGTCCCTTTTGCAATGCATAATCATACACTTTTTTCTGACGCGCTTCATCCCCGTTTCTTAAATTAACTAAGGTTTGTCTAAGTGCTTGATTATTTGCATCACTGATGTAGCCTGCATAACCTTTCATACTAGCATTTAATCCATTTAGATAATCGTTCGTAATATCTTTATCTGTAATCATACATTTTCCTCCTTACTGTAAATAAGTTAATAGTTGTTGCTGAGCCTGCCTGGCAGATTGGGCATCCTGCTGCAACATTGATTTTAGTTCCGGGCACATTGCTGAATGTGCATACGTTTCTAATTTATTTGCGATCATCCCATGTTCACCAATGATTTGGCGCAAATTTTCCAGTTCAGTCTGTGTTAATGATTCAGCCATACAAAAAGCTCCTTTCCAAAGAATTTCAAGTATTAGTGTTCCCAGTCAAACAAGAGGTATTCTAGGAACAACATCAATTTTTCAAATTGACTTTTTCAGCATGTAATTGTAAAATAAATATCCAAACTTAGATCGAAGGAGGATTATTAAAAAATGACACACGCGATGAGACTTCGCTTCCCAACTTTGAACCAGTAATTAAATACGTTCAAAGGCTCTGCTTGTGGATGCAGGGTAAACGGGAGTAGTCTGTCCTTTTTTAATAATCTTCATGTAGCATATATCATCATGTCATATGTAGAAAGGTGGACTCGTCTGCCTTTCTTTTTTGTATCTATATGGATATTTTTCCTTCGTCTTCATGGTAAAGATGGGATTTACCATTTTTTTAGGATGCAGGTTTCTTTGGTATATCCATTCCATTTTAAACATTTTTCATCAGGATAGGTTTTCCTTCCGTTTACACTGATCACAGGCAGAAACCTGTGATTTTTTGTTTGACCAAACAGGAGGGAATAAATGATGGAATTATTAAGTGTAGAACTCTCAAATATCGAAGTAACGTTTTTAGATCAAATGATAGTTGACATCCCCCACTTAGCTATTCATCAGTTTGATCGAATTGGATTAGTTGGAAAAAACGGAGAAGGTAAAAGTACCTTATTGAAGGTGATCAATGGCCAAGTCATTCCAAGTAAAGGAAAAGTTAACCGACTTGTCGATTTTGGATACTTTGAACAAACAACGAAACCTGTAGAGAGTGAAGTCGATTATGAATTACTCGGAAAGTTATCGATTCCTAAAACAGAAATAAGCCAGCTAAGCGGCGGAGAGCAGACAAAGATGAAATTAGCGCAGCTGTTTTCCACTTATCATGAAGGATTATTAATCGATGAACCGACAACACATCTAGACGCCTCCGGTATCGATTTTCTTATTGAAGAATTAAAATATTATTACGGAGCACTCGTTCTCGTAAGTCATGATCGTTATGTGCTAGATCAACTCGTAACAAAAATATGGGAAATTGATGAAGGGAAAATAACAGTGTATCCAGGCAATTATTCTGATTATGAAGAACAGAAAGCATTAGAAAAAAATCAGCAACAGGAACAATATGATAAATATGTAAAAGATAAACATCGCTTGTTAAAAGCTGCAGATGAGAAAATGAAAAAGGCTGAAAAAGTAACAAAAGCAAATAATAAAATGTCGAAAAAAGAAACAAAAGCAAAAGCTAATAAAATGTTTATGACGAAATCAAAAGATACCAGCCAAAAGTCCATACAACGAGCAGCTAAAGCGCTTGAACAACGGGTGAATCAGCTTGAGGAGGTCGAAGCTCCAAAAGAAGAGAAAGATCTTTATTTTCCTCAACCTAAAGCACTCCAAATGCATAATAAGTTTCCTATTATGGCAGACCGACTGACACTAGATGCTGGTGGGAAAACGCTTTTTAAAGAAATCAGTTTTCAATTTGCTTTAGGCAAAACCATTGCAATTACAGGAAATAATGGTTCCGGCAAAACAACACTGCTGCAACACATTGTCAACAATGGAGAGGGCATTATGCTTTCACCTAAAGTTATTTTTGGTAAATATAAACAGATGGATTATCATTTCGAACAAGCAGAAACTGTGCTTTCGTATATGAAAGAACGAACTGATTGTAATGAAGGCAGCATACGTGCAGCTCTTCATGCGATGAATTTTACTGGCAATGATATTAAGAAAGATGTACGTGATTTAAGCGGTGGAGAAGCTATTCGCCTTATCTTATGTCAGCTTTTTATGGGAAAATACAATGTACTTGTATTAGATGAACCGACAAACTTTCTTGATCTGCATTGTATGAAAGCATTGGAAAAATTCCTCAAGGCTTATCAAGGCACGGTACTTCTCGTATCCCATGATCGCACATTTATTGAACGTACAGCTGAGCAGGTTTATAAAATCGAAAATCAAAAACTTTTTTTAAAAAGAGAATGAATAAACATTAGAGGGAGCTGAATTTGGGTTTAAAAGAAGGAGAACCGGTGCCTAAAAATGCGTTAGGTGTTTCTTGCGTCCACCTGAGCTTAAATCCAATGTTTAAAGAAACGAAACCCTCGATGATTCGAAGAGAAATTATCGAGGGTTTCGTTTCTTTTGGTTAATATGCGATATGCGACATTCTAGTTTTTGCAGTAAACAGGTAACAACAGGATTTTTTCTATTTAAATATACGAATAACGTCCCTTATCATTGTGAAAACCCATTTACAAATGAACGATCAAGCCTTACTGACTTCTCAAAATGATACGCACAAGCCCCAGTCGCCTCGTGTATATCCTGAATATTATTAGATGTCAAACCTGAACCGGGCATGATGATCGGACCGTCCAGCTTTCTGGATAATCCGACAAGTTTTGCGAGTTGCTCCTTTCCTGCTCCTCCTCCATACAAAAAGTCCGGATTTACCATGTTTAAAACACGATAAATACGGACTTTTGTTCGTTAAGAAACTATCCTCTTTTTCCTGTTCTGCCTTTTTTTCCAAAGTACAAGAGTCCCGCTAATAAGCCAAGCAAACACATAGCGACGGAAAAAATGAAAAATGGAAGTGCTCCAAATTTAAAGATCAACGGCACAGATAGTGCTGTAACAATTCCACCGCCTAATAAAGGCTCATAGACAAGCTGCTTGTATCCAAAACTTTCAAGTGCTGGGGATTTATTATCTGGGTCAACAACACGCATTAATAATAACCCTGTTGCCGTAACTCCCATGGATTGTCCGAAATCTCCTATTGCACGCTCAAACCAGTAAGAAGGAATGATGCGCGGTGCTAGAATAAGTATACCAAATACATTCCATGCAATACCTGCCGCTGCAAGCAATAAGAAAGGGACAATATATTCTCCTATGATATCAAGTGAAATCGTTCCCATTGCTGATACGATTAGAACATCAAGCGCAAACCCTTGAATACGATTTACCATTTTTCGGTCCATAATTTCCGTTTTGTCTATTTTTTTAAAGATAAGCTGAATAATGATACCGCCAATCATCGCAAGTGGAAAGAGCGGAATGTATGTCATAAACGCTGAATCGGTGAAAGCTCCCCAGGTAACATCTTCAATCAAAATTAATAATTGTAAAATGAAGTAACCGACTAGTATAGCCAAACCTACTAAAGCAAAATGCAAAGATAATGGTTCAATAGATTCTGGACGAACCGTCATCTTAGCTGCGGGTTCTCTATTTTCAAATTCGATAATTCCCTGCTTTTTAAGTTCTGAAAACCCTTCCACATTATCGACAACTTTTGTCTTATTTCTTCGGATAGCCCAGTTGATTAAAACGATTCCAACAATGACACCAGAAAGAAGACCAACAGTAGCTAAACCAACAGCCAGATCGTAACCTTCAGCGAAACCCATTTTTTCAAACGTTCCTGCCATTCCAGCTGCAGTTCCATGTCCTCCTTCAAATGCTATTTCAATCAGCGCACCTGTCATTGGAGGTAATCCAAAAACTGGTGATAAGATCAAGAGTGCAATAGCAACACCTACCACGTATTGCCCCCACCCCATTGTCCAGCCAAAGGCTATCTGAGGACCGGCTAAATTCCATACTTTTGATACATGGGGAATGGTTGATCCAAGAAATAATGTCGCAAATACAACATTGATCATTAAACCAGGCAATGTGCTCCATGTTTCTATCACATTTTCACTGACGATGCCGTTTGTCCAAAAAGAATCTTCGCTAACAAACGATCCGAGTATTTTACCAAGCACCTGTGGTCCTAAAAGCAATGCTAAAAAACCACCAATGACAGACGATGGTAAAAATAGATTTTGCAGCCATTTTACTCTTACCCGAAGCCATTTACCAAGTAGTAAAAAGACTCCTAGATAAAGTAAGGCAAAGCCTATTTGGTCAGGTGACATATCAAAAACTCCCTTAAATTAAATCAATTTTCTATCTTTTTTTACATAATTTTCGACCCTTAAATAACTTACATGAAAACCGTAACATTTTCAAGATAAATCTATATTTAATAGATATTTGAATTTTTGTAATAGAATTGCAGATGGGACATACGGAAACAGCTTATTGCGGATCGCAATCGCAAAAGGATTTTCCAGCTGGGTACCGATGCCAATATTTCGGGACATTTTTATTATTTTCTTTGTCCGCTTTATACGTTTATTTTCGTAACGGTTAAAAGCCTTATGAAGATCTTTCTCTTTATTAAGAGACTTCACAAATACAATAGCATCCTCCAAAGCCTGTCCTGCTCCTTGTCCCATGTTTGGTGTTGTTGCATGCGCAGCATCGCCCAATAATACAATCCGCCCATAAACAAATTGGTTCAGTGGTTTGAGATCGTATATATCATGATGAAGCAATTCATCCTCCTTTGTTAAGCGAATTAGCTGTGTGATATGTTCTGGAAAAGAAGAAAAAATTTGCGCGACGTCCATTGGTGTTCTATTTTTATACTTTGGATCGTTTGGTTTTCCATTAACACAAGCAAACCAATAAACTTGTTTACCCTTTAGTGGGACGATACCTATTCTCCCTGCTCTTCCCCATAGTTCATACGATGTTTGCTTCGTAAATCGATGATCATCTGTTTCTACTACCCCGCGCCAGCATGTATAACCTGCATAGCGCGTTTTTGCATGCGGAGTTAATTTATTTCGAAAAACAGAGTGGATCCCGTCCGCAGCGATGATAATATCCCCTTCGACTTTTGTGCTATCGTCAAAATATACTTCAACCCCAGTTTTGGTTTGTTTAAAATCGAAACATCTTTTATTTAAATGAATCGTATTTGGCTTTATAGACTGATATAAAACGTGATGCAAATCTGCCCGGTGGATGGTGAAACTATTTAAACCAAATTCTTGTGCAAATTTGGTAAAATCCATTTTATTTAGCTGTACACCTTGCTCGTTTTGAAAAATCATCTCATGCAAAGGGTTTCCCCTTTGTTCGATTTGCTCTCCAACACCGGTTTCATAAAGTGCTGCTAGCGCATTTGAGCCAACTCCAATTCCTGCTCCAACAGCCTTTATTTGAGCGGCCGCTTCAAATAATTGGACATCATCGCCATTTTTTTGCAACATGAGCGTCGTACAAAGTCCCCCAATACCTCCGCCGATCACGATGATTTTTTTCATCTTTATCCCTCATTCACGTATTTTACTTTTATATGTATGGTACTACCTTTTAGGCATTTTCTACAGCATTTGAATGGATCCAAAAAAAGCATAGAAAGAGGCATTCGCCGTCTTTTCTATGCTTGTGATTAAAAAAGGTAAAATCTTACACCAATTTTTGCGGTTCGGAAGGTGTGGATATACTTGATAATGCTTCTTCTGCTTCATTATTCAATTGATTATCAACAGCTAAATCACCTAAAGCAACCATTCCAATCACTTGTCCATTTTCAACAACCGGTAACCGGCGTATTTGATGCTGAGCCATTAATTGTGCTGCTTCATGCGCATCCATCTCAGGTGTACCCTGTACAACTTGTTGTGCAGTCATTTCCTGGGAAATTGGCGTTTGAGCAGCTTCACCTTGGGCTGTTGTACGCAGTGTAATATCACGGTCTGTGATAATCCCTACCATTTGGCCTGCGTTATTTACGACTGGAACAGATCCGATATTATACTGACTCATCAAATTCGCTGCGTCTTGTACAGACTGTGTTTCATTTACTGTATAAACATTTGAAGTCATGAATTTATTTAATTGGTGCATGAAATTACCTCCTTTACATATCATATTTTGCGTCATTCATCTTTAATTATTTCAGGTAATATTTTCTTAAAGATATAACATGATATTTTCGGGATCAATCAGACAAACTAAAAAAGATAGGAGGCGATGTATGTGGATGAAAAGAAGAAAAAGAAAGTGATCGGGGATAATGTCGTGGCGCCTGGAATCGACGAAGAGGATGCATACGGTGAAAAAGCCACAGAAGCTGAAATTAAAAGTGGTGAATCGATTAAAGTAACCCAGTTCGTCTATGATGAATACGATCCAAGTGAAAATGATGAAGAAAATGAAAGGTGAAGAGCATCAGCTAGCTCTTCACCTACTTTACATATGCTCATGGATGAACTGCACAATTTTATCTTCTATTTCAGGACCATCATCTTCATCCAGTAAGTTATTAACAATGATCGAAAAGATAACTGTCTCCCCGCTTTTTCCTTCTAAATAACCAGATAAAGAACTTACTGTGCCAAGTGTTCCGGTTTTTGCTCGTACATTCAGCTTACTTAATCGTTTTTTTAATGTTCCGCTCTCCATTCGTCCATTTTCTCCGGACACTGGAAGAGCATGAACATACGCATCAAACCAATCTTTTTTCTGTACTTCATATAACAGCTTCGAAATTTCATTAGCAGGAATCATGTTCACATGGGAAATTCCTGACCCGTCCCTAATGACCGATGTATCCGTGTTTATGCCAATTTCATCTGACGCATTTCGCAATACATCGAGCCCTTTTTTCCAGCTTCCTTCATCATGGACCACCTTGCCCATTTCTTTAACAAACATTTCTCCGTGTCCATTATTACTTAATTTCATAAAAGGAACCAGAATTTCTTCCAGCGGCATCGATGGATATGCAAGCACAGCCTTTGCCTCTTTCGGTGTTTTTCCCGGCTTCGTCTCCCCACTCCAGGTAATATGATGTTCTTTCAATGCTTGTCCAAGTAAGTCCAACACATAATTCGTAGGCTCCCAGACGGCTATCCATTCTTTCATTACGTTAGATCCTGCCGGGATTTCCCCTTCGACAGTGATGCTATTTTTCCCGTGCTCGCGTTCTATTTTCAAATTCTCTTTTTCATCAGTAGAAACCGTTTGCGCCTGATTCATCATTTGTATGTAATCTGTTTCCGGTTCAACCTGTATAGATGGCTTTTCTCCCTTTTCATTTGGCGTAACTTTTACAAGAACTGTCCCTGTATCATAATCTTTATCCGGGGAGATAGTCAGAGCGGAAATTTGAGAACCGTAATGGAAATGCTCATCCCTCCACGTTACATCCTGTGATAAGCGAACAGCATCATACCATGTGTCATCCCCGATTATATTTCCTTTAACGGAACGGATTCCTCTTTTTTTAAGGTCTTTAGCTATTTTGTCTAAATCGGACGGGATTAATGTTGGATCACCCTTTCCTTTTATATAAAGATTGCCATCAAGCATCCCGTTCTTCATGGGACCATCTGTATGTATTTCCGTAGAAAATCTGTATTTTTCCCCTAAAACAGAAAGTGCTGCTGCAGCGGTCAATAATTTCAGATTAGAGGCTGGCTTCAAACGCGTATCTCCTTGATGTTCATACTGTAGTTCGCCTGTGTCTGCCGACCGAATACTTATCCCAATTTGTGCACCTTGTAATGCTTTTTCCTGCTGAATAAACTGATCTACTTGTTGCTTTAACTGATGCTTGTTGTTATTACTATCTTTTGCCGACTTCCGATCGTTTTCAATTGGCAAGATGATGAGAAGGATAAATAAAAAGCCTATTCCAAGCAAACATTTTTTGTGATGTATGGCTGATCACCCTTTTCTTTTCCTGATGTACACAAAGATTATTGCCATTATCAAAGCATTTCATTCTTTTTATAAGTAAAGAACCCTTCTGCATACCTTTTGAGATGACGGGTAAAGCTAATACCATCAAATTCTGTTGGAGGATAAGTTATGACAAAATATCAGTTACCAAAACATCCTGAATCTTACTGGAGAGAGAACATGAACATTCCTGATTTTCCTCCGCTTGACAAAGACATTGAAGTGGATGTTGTTATTGTTGGTGGCGGAATTACCGGAATCACTTCTGCTTACCTTTTAGCAAACGAAGGAATGAAAGTTGCCCTTTTAGAGGCGGATAAAGTATTAGGTGGGACAACCGGACATACAACGGCTAAGATCACAGCTCAGCATGGTTTAATTTATGATGAGCTGATAAAAAGTCTTGGAAAAAATAAGGCAAGATTATATTATGAAGCAAATAGGGATGCATTAAATTTTATAGAAAAAACGATACACCAGCATCAAATCAATTGCGATTTCCGCAGGCAAGATGCATATCTCTATGCAGAGAATGAGGAATACGCGCGTAAAATCAAACAAGAGGCCAAAGCATACGAAAAACTTGGGATTGACGGAGAAATCGTGGATAAGCTTCCTTTAGATATCATCATCAGAAATGCTTTGATCATGCGAAATCAAGCGCAGTTTCATCCATTAGAATATTTATCCCATCTTGTTCAGCATTTTACGGACAAAGGCGGCCATATCTTTGAGGGGACGACAGCAGTTAATGTGGAATCGGAAAAAGAGAAGCCAGTGGTACAAACGCGTGAAAATAAACGGGTTACCGCAAGTTATGTTCTTGCCTGTTCCCATTTCCCTTTTTACGAAGGGATGGGATTTTATTCGACCAGAATGTATGCGAATCGATCGTATATCGTTGCTGCGAAAACAAAGAAAAGCTTTCCAGGCGGAATGTATATAAGCGCAGGTCAACCAACACGTTCGTTAAGATCCGTTACGATTAACGGGGAGGAAATGGTGCTTATTGTTGGCGAAAGTCATAAGACCGGTCAAGGCGGGAATACCATGAAACATTACGAGGCGCTCGCGTCCTTTGGGGAATATGTTTTAGGAATGGAAGAGATTCCTTACCGGTGGTCAGCCCAAGACCTCACAACGCTTGATAAAGTGCCTTATGTCGGTGAAATAACTTCTCACCAGCCGAAGATCCTCATCGCTACCGGGTATAGAAAATGGGGGATGTCTAACGGAACAGCAGCTGCACTTCTTCTGCGTGATCAAGTTTTAGATAAAGAGAACCATTACCACGCATTATTTACACCAGCAAGATTTCATGTTCATCCGAGTCTTAAAAATTTCTTCACGCAAAATGCGGATGTAGCTACCCATTTAATCAAAGGGAAACTCGATATCACGGATACAAATCCAAAGAATTTAGCAAATGATGAGGGTGCTGTCTTTCGAATGAATGGCGAAAGGAAAGGCGCTTATCGGGATGATAAAGGAGAGCTTCATATCGTGGATACCACCTGTACACACGTGGGGTGTGAGGTGGAATGGAATGAAGGTGAAAAAACATGGGATTGTCCGTGCCACGGGTCACGATTTTCTTATACTGGAGAAGTAATGGAAGGTCCTGCTGAAAAACCGCTTCAAACGTATGATTTTAAAATGTTGGACATTGCTACTTCCGAAGATTCCGGCTACTAATGTTTTTCATTCATAATGATGCACTTTCCGTAGGCTACTTTCATACATTATAGAAGCACTTCTTCTAGAAAAGGCGTAGCACATCAATCACTTGTTCTCCGAAATGAAAAAAGGAACCAGGCAAGCTTTCATTGCCCGATTCCTTTTTATTCTTATTTTATTCTGTCAAGAGCGGATAAACTCCTTCTTCATCATGTGTTTCTTTACCAACCAAAGGAGGATTGAATACGCATACCATACGCATCTCTGTTTTTGCTCGCAAGTAATGTTTATCATGATCATTTAGAACATAAATGGTACCGTCTTTAATCGGGTGAACTTCCCCAGTTGCGATATCTTCAATCTCGCCTTCTCCCCCAACACAATAAACGGCTTCAATATGATTTTTATACCAAAAATAGCTCTCCGTTCCAGCTTTAATGATAGTATCATTCATACTAAATCCGACGTTATCTTTTTTATACAAAAATCTGCGACTCGACCAGGTTTCACCTGATGTTTCATCTTCTGTTCCGATAATTTCGTCAAGTGATTTTACGATCATTTCTATATCCCCTTTTTCATTTGTGATTTTTATTTTGAAGCAAGTACATGCTGAATACTTTCTTCAAGCATTTTCATGCCTTTTTCAAGCCCTTCTTCATCAATAATGAGCGGTGGCAAGAATTTAACCACTTCATCATTTGGTCCAGAAGTTTCTACAATTAGACCGCGTTCAAATGCTGCAGAACAAATTTCATTTGCAAGTCCGTCTACATGCATTGCGATTCCTTGCATTAACCCTCTGCCGCGAGCTTCCGCCTTTAATTCAGGGTAATTTTTCACCATTGCTTGAATAAATTCTTTTAAAATCGTTGCTTTCTTATTAATCGCTTTACTGAAATCATCATTTTTCCAGTTAGAAAGCGCTTCTTCTGCTGCGATAAATGCTAAGTTATTTCCGCGGAAAGTACCATTATGCTCACCAGGCGTCCATTTATCATACGCTGGTTTAATCAGCGTGATCGCCATTGGAAGACCAATGCCGCCAATTGATTTGGAGAGACAAACGATATCCGGATCAATATCAGCTGGTTCGAAGCTGAAGAATGTTCCTGTTCTTCCGCTTCCTGCCTGGATGTCATCGATGATCAATAGAATTTCCCAGCGTTTACAGATCGCTTCTATCTTTTTAATCCATTCCATACTTGCAGCGTTAATACCGCCTTCACCCTGAACTGTTTCTAAAATAATGGCTGCCGGAAGAGCTACACCACTTCCTTGGCCTTCTAAGAAACTTTCTAAGTAGGCAATGGAATTTTGATCTTCTGTAAAATCATCAAATGGCATAAAGACTGAATTGTGTAAAGGTATGCCAGCCCCTTCTCGCTTCATGGAATTGCCGGTTACGGATAGCGAGCCAACTGTCATCCCGTGAAATGCATTTGTAAAGCTGATTACCGTATCTCTTCCCGTCACTTTACGAGCAATCTTTAATGCACTCTCTACGGCGTTTGTGCCTGTTGGTCCAGGGAACATAACCTTATAGTCAAGATTTCTAGGTTTCAGAATGATATCTTGAAAACTTTCAAGAAAATTCTTTCTAGGAATGGTTCCCATATCGAGGCTATGAATAATTCCGTCTTGTTTTATATAATCGATCAGCTTCTGCTGCATTTTTTCATCATTATGTCCGTAATTTAACGTACCTGCTCCTGCAAAAAAGTCTATATATTCTTTACCATCTATATCCCATAGCTTATAGCCTTTGGATTTCTCAAATACCGTAGGCCATCCTCGGCTATAGCTTCTGACTACTGACTCAAGTTCTTCAAAAGTTTTCATTTTCGTATCATTTAATACTGCCGTTGTCAATTGAATATCTCCTTTATTCTTTATTATTTTACTGCTTTACTGCCTCTTCTTGAATCGGTCCAATTCTAAACAGTAATTCGTCTTCATGACCATCTTCTGGAAAATCCTCAGAAGAAATATAATCTGATATAACACAATTGCTGTCTAGTTTTCTCGAAAGCCCCCAAAACAAATTATTTGATGGCGTATTCGATGGTGACACTGTTGCTTCAAGATAATGGACAGCTTCCTGATAATCACGTCGCAGCAATTGGAACAACATCTTCGTTCCTAATCCTTGACCTCTCTGTGACTGATTAACAGCTACTTGCCAGATAAACAATGTATTCGGCGTATCCGGATGAATAAACCCGGAAATAAAGCCAACTATTTCCCCATCTCTTTCAGCCACGATCGATGTGTCGGAAAAAATTTCACACCACATGACATAGCTGTAAGAAGAATTAAGGTCAAGAACTCCTGTACCCTTTATTAGCTCCCAAACAGCTGCTCCATCTTCCTTATTTGGTTTACGAAAATGAAATTTTGTTTTTGTTTGCGTCATTTCACTAGTTCCAATGGAATAGATGCTCCCACCTCCTAAAATTCTAAAAGCATATTTATAAGCTTAAAGGGAAATGTTGCATGCGTCAAAACGCTTATAGCTTTATTTGCAATGATTAAATAGGATCTCATGCGATTAACTATAAATAATTGGCCTAGTCTATAATTAGCTAGCAAATAGTACAGAATAGACGGAATCTTAGAGAATTAACTGAATTATTTTTGAGTTATCCCTTGATTTATCGCAGTTTTTCCCCTTTTGAATGAAATTTTTTATTTAAGAAGTCTTTTTCATTCATAACCGCCATTGATTTAGGTTGGATTTTTCGGGAATCATTTCTTCTTTTGATGACCATTTTTGGCCGGACTTTATTTCCCGGGTATCATAAATTTGATTTATAAACAGATAGAATGAACAGCAGCTGAAATTATAGTATAATAATTGAAAACTTCATTTAGAATGGCTTATCAAAATAAGGGGGCTATATAATTGGAATCATTAAATATGTTTGCCTATTCGCGTGATGCTTCTTTAATTCTACTTTCGAAATTAGATGAAAGCATGTGGGATATCGAGCCGGATGGTTATCCAAACTCAATTCGTTGGAATGCTGGACATGTGTATATTACAGCGGAGGATTACTTGCATAAAGCCGATCACACATATGAAGTCAAGCCACCGGAATGGGTCGACCTTTTTATCGACGGAACACACCCATCTCAGTGGAAAGAGGAAGGGCCATCCAAACAGGAAATTATTTCAGCTTTCAAAGAACAAAGAGAGCGCATTTTGAAGCATTTTAAGGGCAAAGAACAAAATAAAGCATCTGAAGATCACATTATTCGAACACTCAATCTTAATACGGTAGAAGCTGCCCTGCAATTTGTAACATGGCATGAGGGGATCCACCTTGGAATCCTTAAATCATTAAATAATGCACTTAAAAGTAAATAGGCATAAAAAAAGAGACTGGGATAAAACCCCAGTAAATGTAAAAAAGTCAGATAACCCATCGGGCCTATCTGACTTTTTTAGGTGAGATAATTCTATTATATTTTTTACTAATCGATACGGATGGTAGTCCCGTTGACTTCCACTACAGGTGTCTGCTTTCCGCGAGCACGGCTTCAGTTTCCACGGAAGAAAACCACTTCACGTGGGGTCTTCAGACACGTGCTTTTTCCGCAGAAGTTAGCCACCTTTCGTTCCAGTCAACGTAATAGTGGGCTAAATTTTCACATGTATAAATGAAAGTTTCATTGATTTAAAAATTGCCTTTAAATCGATAATACTAGTAAACAAAAAGAAAGTAACTACACAATAACAATTATCGGAGGTATCCTTCTGTTTTAAATATTATACCTTGAATCAAGTTATATAAGCCAGCAGCTTTCAAATGAAGCAACTGGTGAAATTTATGGTAAAAATGGCTCCAATCATCAAAAACGATGATTGGAGCCATTTTTAAGACCTTTCGGCTAGTTATGTTCCAGCCTCTTTTCTCTTCTTGTTTCTTGTCCGATTTACAGGGATGGGACATGTTTTGCACCTGTTAGGAGGATTATCCTTTAACAAATAAGCAAGACAGCACGTTTTCCTGGTTTCGACAATTTTTTTAACATCCATCCGACCATAGAGCCGTGCAAAAGGATTTCCCCCATCGATTCCAAATAAATAACCGTCCGCTGTTTGAAGAATATAGTGAAAATCCCGATCTAATTGATTTTTAATTGTCTCCCTGGATGATGAATTTCGCATTTTATGAAAAATCCAGGAAACATATTGATGTATATTTTCCCACATCACTCTTTTTGGCAATGTCACTTGTTCAGAAAGTCTTTCGACAATTGGCGTGAGGGTTTCCTTGAAAACATGCCAAATGATTTCATCTATCCACTTACGCCGATCATTGCGTTCTTCTTCAACCTTCATGTTTCCTAAATAAAAATCAGGAAGCCAAAGATTTGAAGGAGCTTGCTCGGTAAGTAGTACATTTTCTCGGTCAACGAGGAGTCTTTTATTAAATGCGGACATGGTGTAAAGATGTATCACAGCGTAAAAAGCCATTCGCTTACTCAGCATGGATGCCGCAACTTTATAACTGGGTGCTCCCATTTGTTCGCTTATCAATGCAAGCACATTTACTAAACCATCTCGCCGCAACATCCTTTCCAAGCGAATAGGATTACTAGCTTTATGCACTTTTTGTGTAAGCCGAAATTTGGTAAGGGTCTGTATTTCTTCCGTGCTTAATTTATTGGACAGCATTTAATGGACCATCTCTTCGAATGCATCGACCTTTGCCGTGCGGGATACAAAGTGGTGTTCCAAATAATGGATCGGTTAATACTTGACAATGCATGTCAAAAACATCCTGAACCAGTTTACAATTAATTACTTCCTCCGGTTTTCCGTGCATATATACTTTTTGATCGCGGATTGCGACAATATGATGTGCATAGCGGCAAGCGAGGTTCAGATCATGCAATACCATCACAATGGTTCTGCCTTCTGTTTCATTCAGCTCAAACAATAGATCAAGTATTTCAATCTGATGGGTCATATCCAAGTAGGTTGTTGGTTCATCAAGTAATATAATATCTGTATCCTGTGCTAAAGTCATCGCAATCCAGGCACGCTGTCTCTGCCCACCAGAGAGTTCATCAACGGGACGATCCTTCAATTCTACCATTCTCGTTGCTTCTAGTGCCCGGTTAACAATTTCCTCATCCTCATGAGACCACTGGCTAATCCAAGATTGATATGGGAATCTTCCTTGTTTAACAAGTTGTATGACGGAAAGCCCCTCCGGTGCAGATGGGGATTGCGGAAGAATCGCCATCTTTTTTGCGACGGCTTTGGTTGACATTTTTGCAATGTTCTTTCCATCCAATAATACGGATCCATTCTGAGGCTTAAGTAATCGTGCAATGGATCGTAATAGTGTAGACTTTCCACAGCCATTTCCACCAATGAATACTGAGATTTCGCCTTTTGGTATGGTTAAATCTAATTCGTCTATAATTATTTTATCGCCATAAGATAATGTCAGCTCATTTGTACGGATCGTATCCACGCTGATCCTCTCCTTTAACTCACACTTATATGTTTCTCGTTCTAAATAATAAATAAATGAAATATGGTGCACCGATTGCAGCAGTGAACACCCCTGCAGGAATTTCAAGTGGTAAAAATACGGTTCTCCCAATTAAATCAGCGAGTAGTACAAGCATTCCGCCAATGAATGCTGATGCCGGAAGCAATGCACCAAAAGCAGATCCCACTAATCTTCTTGCCATATGCGGAGCCATAAGACCAACAAATCCAATTCCACCGGCAAACGCCACAGCAATACCTACCAGCCCTGTGCTGACCAATAGTAGAAAAAACCGCTGGAGCTGTACACGGCTTCCGATACCTGCTGCAAGATCATCTCCTAGCTCTTGAACATTCACTTTCCTGGCAGACATAAGAGCTACAATCAATAATAATACAGCCCATGGTACAAGTACGGCAACATCTTCCCAGCTCGATCCATTCACTGTTCCGGTGATCCATATATTAGCCTGACTTGCTCGATAAATCGGCCCTAAAATCATAACCATCGTAGTAAAGGCTTGCATAAGCGCAGAGATGCCAATCCCGATGAGTACTAGCCTAACCGGAGAAACACCACCGCGCCATGCTAATAGATATACCAAAAATGCAGTGATCGTCGCTCCGATAAAAGCTGCTACTGGAAGCCATCCGATGCTGACTGTCAGTGTGTTATCTGTTTCCGTACTGAAGATGGCGAGAAATCCAACAACAAAAGCCCCAGCTCCACCAGTGATGCCAATGATATCGGGAGAAGCTAATGGATTTCGAATAATGCCTTGCAAAATTCCCCCAGCAACAGCAAGGGACATACCGACAAATAATGCAACGATGATGCGCGGCATCCGAAAATCTAGCACAACAAGTCGTTCTAACTCCGTTCCCCCGCCAAATAGTACGTGTATAATCGTAAGCGGATTGATCTTCATATCCCCTAAAGCAGTGCTACCAACGATCATAGCAACTGTTAAGATCATTAATACTGCTGTTATTGCAACAGCACGACTATCCATTAAAAATGAAATTTTTCCTTTAAATAATCGAAAGCTTTTATATTGCCGCATTATTGGTCAAACCCCCTTCTCGCTATAAAAATAAAGAAAGGTGTTCCAATAACGGCAGTCATCACACCTACTGGTACTTCTTGAGGCATCATAACGTATCTGGCACCAATATCGGCGGCTACTAGCAGGATCCCGCCAAGCAATCCTGAAAATGGGATCAACCACCGATGATCCACACCAATTATTTTTCTCGCAATATGCGGAATAATGATACCAATAAAACCAACTGGGCCTGCCACAGCAACAGCGCTGCCGGCTAGAAAAATAACGACCAAACCTGCGATAAGTTTCAGCAGGCCTGTTTTTAAACCCAAGCCTGTTGCAAGGTCATCCCCCATGGATAATACATTCATTTTCGGGGCGATGAAAATAGCAATCACCCAACCGACAACCATATATGGCAACACAGATGTCAAAATCTCTAAATCCCTGCCCGCTACTGATCCTGCTAACCAAAATAAGACTTGCTCAAGAGCCGCTTCATTTAATACGAGCAAACCTTTCGTAAATGAAGCAAAAAGTGCTGCCATTGCCGCTCCTGCAAGTGTCAGCTTCATTGGTGTTAAACCTTCTCTACCAGCTGTTCCAATAATATAAACCGAAACAGCTGCTACTGCAGCGCCTGTAAAAGAGATCCACGAGAATGCCTGCAGATTGGATATATTAAAAAATGTGACAGCAACTACAACTGCAAAACCAGCTCCTGCGTTAACACCCAGAATACTTGGTGAAGCGAGTGGATTTTTTGTCAACGACTGCATGATTACACCCGCCATCGCTAGGCATGCTCCGACAGCTGAAGCAATGAATGAACGGGTCAAGCGAACTTCTCTAATAATAATATGTTCGTTTGAACCATTAAAGTCTGTAAATGCATGAATTACTGTATTTATTGATGTATTTGTATACCCTAATACAATCCCCATCCCCATAAAAAGAATAAGGATGATACTCGCAAAAATAAGGCATACTAATTTATTTTTGTTGTTTTGTATAGTCATCACTGGTAACCTTTCACATTACATTCATCCTTATTTTATTTTAAACGTTCTATGAAGTCAACGACTTTGAAAATCATTCTCAATTATTTATTGATTTTTTTTCTGATTCCATATATGATAAAAATTGATTGAAAATGATTCTCAAATAATAGGAGGCATATTAGGATGAATAAAAAGTACAAACAGCTCTTATTTAGTATAGGTATACTTGTTTTACTTACACTGACTGCTTGTAGCAGCAGTGATACAGATAACAAAGAAGAGAAATCAAAAGATAAAGAAGGTGCAGCAGATGCTTATACGGTGGAACATGCGATGGGCACTACTGAAATACCCAGCAATCCGGAAAAAGTTGTCATTTTAACGAATGAAGGTACAGAAGCATTGCTCGAATTAGGCATAAAACCTGTCGGCGCTGTGCAATCATGGACTGGGGACCCTTGGTATGATCATATTGCTGATCAAATGGAAGGGGTAGAAGTTGTTGGTACAGAAAGTCAGGTAAATGTGGAGGCTATCGCCAAACTAAAACCCGATTTAATTATCGGAAATAAAATGCGACAAGAAGATATCTATTCCCAATTAGAAGCGATTGCTCCTACTGTTTTTGCAGAAACATTAAGGGGTGACTGGAAAGAAAACTTTAAACTGTATGCAGAAGCAGTTAATAAGGAAGACAAAGGTCAAGAAGTTTTAGAAGCCTTTGATAACCGTATCAATGAATTAAAAGAAAAATTCGCAGACAAACTTAATATGGAAATCTCTCTCGTACGTTTCATGGCTGGGGATGTTCGAATTTACCATAAGGATACATTTGCGGGTGTGATTTTGGAACAAATTGGTTTTGCTCGTCCAAAAGAACAAGATAAAGATGATTTTGCGGAAAAAAATCTTTCTGAAGAACGGATCCCGGCAATGGATGGGGATATTCTCTTTTATTTCACCTATGAAACGGGAGACGGTGAAGCAAAAACCTTGGAAGAAGAATTTCTAAATAACCCGCTCTTTAAAAATCTGGATGTAGCGAAAGAAGAAAACGTTCATAAAGTAGATGATGCCATTTGGAATACTGCTGGTGGTGTCATCGCTGCAAATAAAATGCTGGACGACTTGGAAAAAATAATGGAAGAACAATAGAGCAGAAAGAAAGACTGGGACATAACCCCAGTAAATGGAAAAAAGAAGTCTTAGTAGGTTTCATTAAATGATGAGCTACTATGACTTCTTTTTTTACGAAAAATTACCACTTTCAATGACCATAATAATATGGAAAACAGTTTCAGGATGATGTCGTACGTAATCAAAAATAGCAGCGTGCCATGGAAACCTTCGGAAAGAAAATGTCCTATGACATTTGATAATTTTGCTCTACGATATAATTTTTCTTTGGCATACGATTCATAATTCGATCCATAATCATTTCCAAGTACATGGAAAATGCTGGTTGCGTGCGCTGTCTTGGCCTTGCAAGCGGAATCTCCTGATTCATCATGATCATCCCACTTTCAATTAAAATAACTCGGTCCGCCAGTGCAACTGCTTCTTCCACGTCATGTGTAACCAGGATCGATGTAAATTTTTTCTGTTGCCACAGCGATTCGATAAGTCCCTGCATTTCCATTCGTGTAAACGCATCCAGCGCTCCTAGTGGTTCGTCTAAAAGAAGTAATTCAGGATCATGTACTAACGCTCGTGCCAGTGCCACCCGTTGTCTTTGTCCTCCTGATAAATTATTTGGCCACTCCTTCTTCTTATCTCCCAATCCTACATTTTCAAGAGCTTCCGTGGCCTTTCCTTTCCATTCGCCCGGTAGACCAATTCGTATGTTATCAATAACACGTTTCCAAGGAAGCAGCCGGCCATCTTGAAACATGATACGAGCGTGTTTATTTAATGATTTCAATGGTTTTTGATCCATGTAAATAAAACCGCTGCTGGATTGCTCAAGTCCCGCTACTAATCGAAGAAGCGTGCTTTTCCCACACCCGCTTTTTCCTACGACTGCAATAAACTCTCCTCTTTCCGCTTGTAGATCCATTCCTTTTAGAACGTTTAATTCATTGTACCATTTTTCCACACCAGCTAGTTGAACATGAATAGGTTCCTCTGTATGAAAATTCAACGGTTTCCCTCCTTTTTTACGTATTCCAGTGTAATAACTTTTTCTCAAAGTACCTCGCAATCATATCGGATAATTTCCCAAACAGTGCGTAAATGACAATACTTAATACAATCACATCCATCTGCATAAATTCCCGAGCATTCATTGCCATATAGCCAATTCCAGAATCGGTAGATATCGTTTCGGCAACGATTAATGTCAACCACATAACCCCCAAGGAAAAGCGAATGCCAACCAAGATGGATGATAGTGCTCCCGGAAAAATAACGGAAAAAAATAAAGATTTCCCTTTTAGGCCGTATGCCCTGCCCATTTCAATTAATTTTTTATCGACCGATTTTATCCCATGATACGTATTAATATAAACGGGGAACATTACACCTAATGCTACCAAAAAAATCTTCGAGGTTTCATCGATGCCAAACCATAAAATGACGAGCGGAATTAAAGCTAGATGTGGAATATTTCGCAACATTTGGATGGACGTGTCAAAAAGTAAATCAGAGTATTTTGAGATACCGTTAAATAAACCAAATAAAAACCCAATAACTCCCCCAATTAAAAACCCTGCAAGTGCTCTCCATAGACTGATGGAAACATGTTCATATAATTCCCCAGTCCCAAGCAGGGAAAGTCCCGCCTGGAAAACGTCACTGGGAGCAGGTAATATTTTCTCCGGGATGATTCCCATCCACGAGAATACTTGCCAGCAAATGAGCAATAAAAATGGAACAACCCAAGGCACAATTTGTTTCATGGATCCTTTTATCCGATCCATCACCAGACACCCCCCAATGTTTTCATGATTTACTCCATGACATCCTTGACATGAATTTCTTTAGGAATAATATTTAGCTGATAAAATGTGTCTGCTATTTCTTGCTGTTCTTTTATAATTTTGTCGTTTATTTCATCTACACCGTACTCCCTGCGTTCAATTGATTTCTTAATCGAAGCTTCATCGATCTTTAAAATAGGCGAGAGCATTTCTATTAGCTCTTCGTGGTTGTTATTTGCCCACTCCGATGAATCCTCTACTTCTTCCATGATGATTTCCGTTATATCTGCATGTTGATCGGCGAAATCATTTGTTGCCAAAAAGAAGTCCCGATCTGTAGAAATCCCTTCTCCATTAATCAATAGCTTGCCACCTGAGTTGATCTCCGTTGAAGCGGTATATGGATCCCAAACGACCATGGCATCAATATTTCCTTGTTCAAAGGCTACTCTCGCATCTCCCGGGGTTAAGAATTCTGGATGAATATCTTCATACTTTAAGCCCGCTTCTTCTAGTGCTTTTACAATTAAAAAATGGGAGCTGGACCCTTTCGCAAAGCTGACTTTTTTATCTTTTAAATCAGATACGGATGTGATATCTGAATCTTCCGGGACTAGGATTCCGCTCCCATAAAATTTTGATTTTCCCGCTGCCAAGGTTGTAAAAGGGGCGTCTGCTGCTTGAGCAAATATAGGTGGTGAATTTCCGGTTCGACCAACATCAATGCCGCCAGCATTTAAAGCTTCAACGAGCGCAGGACCTGCCTGAAACTCTTTCCATTCCACTTCCCATCCTTCTTCTTTCAAACGTTCATCCAAGTTTCCAAGCGATTTTAAAATAACGAGCGGGCCATTTTTCTGATAACCTATCCGTACAACTTGATCTGTATCTTCATCCGTTGAACCCTCTTTACTGCATCCGATCACGATTACCATTACAAATAGGCTGACCAATGCTGCGATAAGTATTTTTCTCATATTCCTACCCATCCTTTACCAGATTTGTTTCTGATTTTAGCCTATGCATAAATGAAAACTAGGTTCCTGTCCTAGATAAGTCTTTTATCATAATTTCATTCT